>NZ_JBSFMT010000006.1:0-248191 GCF_053599695.1 Streptomyces sp. NPDC000878
ACCCGGACTGGTTCAAGGCGTTCCTCGGCGTGATGCTCCTGGTCGCCGCCCTCGTCAATCTGTGGGTCCGCCGCCAGGCGACCCGGAGGTGAACTCATGACAACCAACGAAACCTCCCCCAACGGCACGCTCACCAAAGAGAGTTCGCCCGAGGACGGCAAGCCGATCGTCGAGCTGCGCAACACCGGCAAGTCGTACGGCAACATCCGTGCCCTGCACGGTGTGAACCTCGCTGTCCGCTCCGGTCAGGTCACCTGCGTGCTGGGCGACAACGGCGCGGGCAAGTCGACGCTGATCAAAATCATCTCCGGGCTGCACCAGCACACCGAGGGCGAACTCCTCGTCGACGGCAACGCCGTCCACTTCGGCACGCCCCGTGAGGCGCTGGACGCCGGGATCGCGACGGTCTACCAGGACCTGGCGACCGTCCCCCTGATGCCGGTGTGGCGCAACTTCTTCCTCGGCTCCGAGATGACCAAGGGCCCCTGGCCGATCCGCCGTCTGGACATCGAGAGGATGAAGCAGACCGCGGACGCGGAACTGCGCAACATGGGCATCGTCCTGGACGACCTCGACCAGCCCATCGGCACCCTCTCCGGCGGCCAGCGCCAGTCCGTGGCCATCGCCCGCGCCGTCTACTTCGGCGCCCGCGTCCTCATCCTCGACGAACCCACAGCAGCCCTGGGCGTCAAGCAGTCCGGTGTGGTGCTCAAGTACATCGCCGCCGCCCGCGACAAGGGCCTCGGCGTCATCTTCATCACCCACAACCCGCACCACGCCTACATGGTCGGCGACCACTTCAGCGTCCTGCGCCTGGGCACCATGGAGTTGAGTGCCGCCCGCAGCGAGGTCAGCCTCGAAGAACTCACCAACCACATGGCCGGTGGCGCCGAACTCGCAGCACTGAAGCACGAGTTGGCCCAGGTACGCGGCGTCGACGTCGAAGAACTCCCCGAAGTGGAGGATCTCCAGGCGTCGGCGACGGCCACCTCGGAAGGGACGAAGTCATGACGACTCCGCTCGACCGCATCCGGGTCGGCTCGGCGCCGGACTCGTGGGGCGTCTGGTTTCCCGAGGACCCGGTCCAGGTGCCGTGGGAACGGTTCCTGGACGAGGTCTCCGAGGCCGGTTACCGCTGGATCGAACTGGGCCCGTACGGCTATCTGCCGACCGACCCGGCCCGACTGACGGACGAGATCGTCAAGCGTGACCTGAAGGTGTCGGCCGGTACCGTCTTCACCGGCCTGCACCGGGGTCCGTCCGTGTGGGAGTCGACCTGGGAGCACGTCAGTCAGGTCGCCGCGCTCACCCAGGCGATGGACGCGAAGCACCTGGTCGTGATCCCCTCGTTCTGGCGGGACGACAAGACCGCCGAGATCCTGGAACCGGCGGAACTCACCGCCGAGCAGTGGGGTCACCTCGCCCGGGGCATGGAACGGCTCGGGCGTGAGGTCAAGGAGACGTACGGGCTCGACATCGTCGTCCATCCGCACGCGGACACCCACATCGACACCGAGGCGCACGTCGAGCAGTTCCTCGACGCCACCGACTCCGACGTGGTCAACCTGTGTCTGGACACCGGGCATTACGCCTACTGCGGTGGGGACAGCGTCAAGCTGATCGAGACGTACGGTGAGCGGATCGGGTATCTGCACCTCAAGCAGGTCGATCCGGCGATCCTGGCCGACGTGGTCGAGAACGGGGTGCCGTTCGGGCCGGCCGTGCAGCGGGGGGTCATGTGTGAACCGCCCTCTGGGGTGCCGGAGTTGGGGCCTGTGCTGACTGCTGCGCAGGGGCTTGGCGTGGATCTGTTCGCGATTGTCGAGCAGGACATGTATCCGTGCGAGCCGGACAGGCCGTTGCCTATTGCGGTGCGTACGCGGCAGTTCTTGCGTTCTTGTGGGGCGTAGGTTCGAGGGGCTTCGGTTGGGTGGCGGCTGCGGGTAGTCCGTGGCTTGTCGCGCAGTTCCCCGCGCCCCTAGGTACGTCCCCCGCGCCGCCTGTTGAAATGGCACCTGTCCCCGTGAAACCCATCGGCACGATCGGTTCGCCGGTGGAACACGTCGAACGGCCCGCGCTGTCCTGGTGACAGCGCGGGCCATTCGTTCAATCGGGGCTGCTCAGACGGTGCGTACCTCTTCGATGCGCACCGGGCGGTGCTCCTGGAGCGACAGGGTGCACGCGTCCGCGATCCAGCCCGCCTCCAGTGCCTCGGCGACCGTGCACGGGGACGTGCGGGTGCCCGCGACGACCTCCGTGAACGCGGTCAGTTCGGCGCGGTAGGCCGGGATGAAGCGGTCCATGAAGAAGTCGTGCGGGACGCCCGCCGGGAAGGTGACACCCGGCTCCACGGAGCGCAGCGGGAGCTTGTCCTCCAGGCCCACGGAGATGCTGTCCTTGAAGCCGTGCAGGTCCATGCGGACGTCGTAACCCCGGGCGTTGTGGCGGGAGTTGGAGACCACGGCGATCGTGCCGTCGTCCAACGTGAGGATCGCGCCGGTGGTGTCGGCGTCGCCCGCCTCCTTGATGTAGTCGGCGCCCCGGTTGCCGCCGACCGCGTACACCTCGGTCACCTCGCGGCCCGTCACCCAGCGCAGGATGTCGAAGTCGTGCACAGAACAGTCCCGGAAGATGCCACCGGAGGCGGCGATGTACGCGGCCGGCGGCGGCGCCGGGTCCAGCGTGGTCGACCGGATGGAGTGCAGGAGACCCAGCTCGCCGCTCTGGACGGCGTTGCGGGCGGCGGTGAAGCCCGCGTCGAAGCGGCGTTGGTAGCCGATCTGGATCTCGACGCCGCTGTCCTTGACGGCGTTCAGCACCGCGACGCCCTCGGCCATCGAGCGGGCCACAGGCTTCTCGCAGAACACGGGGACACCCGCCTCGACGGCGGCGAGGATCAGGGCCGGGTGGGCGTCGGTCGCGGCGGCGATCACGATGCCGTCGACACCGGCGGCCAGGAGGGCCTCGGGGGAGTCCGCCACCTGGGCGCCGAAGCGCTCCGCGGCGGCCTTGGCGGCCTCCGCGAACGGGTCGCTGACGACGAGGGAGTCGACGGCGTCGAGACCGGAGAGGGTCTCGGCGTGGAAGGCGCCGATGCGGCCGAGGCCGAGGATTCCGATACGCATGGGCTGTGCTGCTCCTTGGTGAATGGTGCGGGTGTCTTGCGAGGGGAGGAGAAGAAGGGGGGAGGCTCCTGTGGATGTCAGTCCAGGCCGCCGAGGACGTTCTGGTCCCAGTCGATCACCGAACCGGTGACCACGCCCGACCGGTCGGACAGCAGGAGGACCACGAAATCGGCGATCTCGTCCGGCTGGCCGAGCTTGCCCATGGGCAGGCGTTCGGCGGCCTGGTCGAGCCAGCCGTCCTCCGCGCCGTGGAAGGCCCGCTGGGTGGCGTCCTCGCCCTCGGTCGCCGTCCAGCCGATGTTGAGGCCGTTGATCCGGACCCGGTCCCAGCGGTGCGCGTGCGCCGCGTTGCGGGTCAGACCGATGAGGCCGGCCTTGGCGGCGACGTACGGGGCCAGGAAGGGCTGTCCGCCGTGTGCCGAGGACGTGATGATGTTGACGACCGTGCCGGGCGCCTTGCGCGCCACCATGTCCGCCACCGCCGCCTGCATGGCGAAGAACGGGGCCTTGAGGTTGATCGCGATGTGCGCGTCGAACAGCTCGGGCGTGGTGTCGAGCAGCGTGCCGCGCGAGGTCAGGCCCGCCGAGTTGACCAGGCAGTCGATCCGGCCGTGCGCGGCGATCACCTCGGCCACGGACGCCTTCGCCTGCTCGGCGTCGGCGAGGTCGGCGCGTACGAACATGGCCTTGCCGCCCGCCGCCGTCAGTTCCGCGACCAGTGCCTCGCCCGGCTCCGGGCGCCGCCCGGTCACCGCGACGACGGCGCCCTCGCGGACGGCGGCCCGGGCGATGGCGGCGCCGACGCCCTGACTGCCGCCGTTGACGAGGACGACCTTGTCCTGGAGAAGTCCCATACCGTTCGGTTCCTCAGCTCTCATGTCGGCTCTCACGTCGTTCGGCGCTCGCCCGCAGTGCCTCGCGGAGCGCCTCGGGGGTCCACTCCTCGCGCAGCGCACGCCGTACGAGGTCCGCCTGCGAGGGCGGGGCCAGCCCGTCGACCGGCGGATCCCGGTCGAGGTTGGTGGGGAAGGGGTAGCCCTCGGCCGAGGCCGCGACGACCGCCTCCAGCCAGGTGTCGTCAGCGCCCTCGGTCTTGCGGGCGAGCAGCACCGGGTAGACCGCGTTGGCGGTCGCCTCCCGGTCCACGGTCTCCATGGCCCGCCCGAACGCCGAGGACACCTGGAGGAGGTTCGCCATCCGGCGGATGTCCGCGGACCGGTTGGTGCCGGCCGCGTGGAAGAGCGCCGGGTTGAAGAAGGCCGCGTCGCCCTTCGCCAGCGGCAGCTGTACGTGATGGGCGTCGAAGTACTCGACGAACTCCGGCAGCCGCCAGGCCAGGTAGCCGGGTTCGTACGACTGCGAGTACGGCAGGTACAGCGTCGGTCCGGACTCGACGGGCATGTCGCAGTGGGCGACCGCGCCCTGCAGCGTCAGCACCGGGGACAGCCGGTGGACGTGCGCCGGAAACGCTGCCGCCGCCTCGTTGGACAGGAAGCCGAGGTGGTAGTCGCGGTGCGGGCTCTGCGCGGCGCCACCCGGGTTGACCACGTTGATCTGCGAGGTGACCTGGTAGCCGGGGCCGAGCCAGGCCGTCGAGATCAGGGCGATCATGTCGTTCGCGTAGTAGTCGGCGAACGCCTCCGGCGCGCGCAGGGCCGTCTTCTCCAGGGCGTTCCACACCCGGTCGTTGGCGCCCGGCTTGGCGAAGTGGTCGCCCGCGACGGTCCCGGCGGCGCGCTGGTCGGCGATGAGCGCCTCGAAGGCGGCGGTCGCCCGGTCCACGACCGACAGATCGGCGAAGGCCCGCTTGAGGACCACGATGCCGGGACCGTCGGTGAGCGCCCGGACCATCTCCGCCAGGACCTCCCGGCGCTCATCCGGCGTGGTGACGGCGACACGCAGCCGCTCACTGTCGTAGACGAGGACGTTCCGCTCGACGGCGGTCGCGTACGGGAAGTCGGCGGCGTCGGTCGTCCGCTCGACCTCGGCGCGGAAGGCGTCGAGATCGCAGTCCTGCTCGGACAGCCACGCGCGGCGTTGTGCGGCGGTGAGGGACATCGTCGTCCTTCTCTCGATCATCGACATCGGCGTCGTCGTCAACGGCGGCTGACGGTTGTCATCTGGATGCTGTCATTGTTGTCATGACAAACTCGTCAAACAACCAGCAGGCGGCCATCAAAAACCCCTCAACCAGAAGCCGAGGAACCCTCCCATGGGCCACCCTTATCCGATCCGGGAGATCGCACGTCAGGCGGGCCTCAGCGAGGCCACCGTCGACCGCGTCCTGAACGGCCGGGGTGGCGTCCGTGAGAGCACCCAGCGGGAGGTACGGCAGGCCATCGCGGACCTGGACCGGCAGCGCACCCAGGTCAGGCTGGTCGGCCGTACGTTCATGATCGACATCGTGATGCAGGCGCCCGAGCGGTTCACCACCGCGGTGCGGGCCGCCCTGGAGGCCGAACTGCCCGCCCTCCACCCGGCCGTCGTACGCTCCCGCTTCCACTTCCGCGAGACCGGCCCGGTCACGGAACTGGCCGCCGCCCTCGACCGAATCGCCCGGCGCGGCTCCCAGGGCGTCATCCTGAAGGCGCCGGACGTCCCCGAGATCACGGCCGCCGTCGGCCGCCTGGTGGCCGCCGAGATCCCGGTCGTCACGCTGGTGACCGACCTGCCCTCCAGCGCCCGCCTCGCCTACGTCGGCATCGACAACCGGGCCGCCGGCGCCACCGCCGCCTACCTCATGGGCCAGTGGCTCGGCGAGCTCCCCGGCAACGTCCTCACCAGCCTGAGCAGCGGCTTCTTCCGTAACGAGGAGGAGCGGGAGATGGGTTTCCGGGGCGCGATGCGGGCCCGGCACCCCGAGCGTGCCCTCGTCGAGATCACGGAGGGGCAGGGCCTGGACGCCACCCAGTACGACCTGGTCCGGGACGCCCTGAAGCGCGACCCCGGCATCCGGGCGGTCTACTCGATCGGCGGCGGCAACATCGCGACGCTACGGGCCTTCGAGGACCTCGGCCGCGAGTGCGCGGTGTTCGTCGCCCACGACCTCGACCACGACAACACCCGCCTCCTGCGCGAACACCGCCTGTCCTGCGTCCTCCACCACGACCTCCGCCAGGACATGCACGAGGCCTGCCGCACGGTGATGCGCACCCACGGCGCCCTCCCCCCGGCGGCCCCGACCCAGCCGTCGGCGATCCAGGTGGTCACGCCGTACAACATGCCGCCACGCTGAAGGGGTTTAGGGGTCGCGCCAGAAACCCGGTTGCGCTACGCGCCCTAAAGGGGCGCGGGGAACTGCGCGACAAGCCCCCACGAACCCGCGGCCAACGAACCAAGCGCTCACGAGGCAAAGGGAGCAGACCAACCAGGCCGCACAACAGCGCCCTGAAGGGGCGCGGGGAACTGCGCGACAAGCCCCCACGGGCCCGCGGCCAACGAACCCACCGCTACGCCCCCACCGTCACCCACGCCCCCGATTCAACGGACCGACTCATCGCATCCAGCGCCGCAGCACTGCGCACGGCATCCGCCAACGTAGCCCCGTACGGAGTCCCCTCAGCCACCGACCGCACAAACCGCTGCGCCTCGATCACCTTCAGATCGTCGTACCCCATCGCGTTCGCCGCCCCCGGCTGAAACGCCCCGAACTCCCCGTCCCCCGGACCGACGAACACCGTACTCACCGGCTGGTCCTGATACGACGCCCCGATACTCACACCCAGCTCGTTCATCCGGCGGAAGTCCCAGAAGACCGCGCCCTTAGTCCCGTGCACCTCGAAGCCGTAGTTGTTCTGCTCGCCGACCGACACCCGGCACGCCTCCAGGACCCCCCGGGCGCCGGAGGCGAACCGCAGCAGGCACGAGACGTAGTCCTCGTTCTCCACGGGCCCCAACTCACCACCCGACGCACGCGCATGCCCGGCCGTCGCACCCGTCGGACGGGACCGCTCGGGCACGAACACCGCCGTGTCGGCGATGAGCGCGTCGATGTCGCCGAGCAGGAAACGGGCCAGGTCCGCACCGTGCGAGGCGAGATCGCCCAGCACCCCACTGCCCCCGCGCTCCCGCTCGTACCGCCAGGTCAGCGCACCCTCCGGATGAGCCGCGTAGTCGCTGAAGAGGCGGACGCGGACATGCGTGACCGTGCCGATCTCGCCGGAGGTGATGAGCTGCCGGGCCCGCTCCACGGCAGGCGCGTTGCGGTAGTTGAAGCCGACCGTCCCCTGGACGCCGGCCTTGGCGACCGCGTCGGCGACCGCACCCGCGTCGGCCCCCGACAGCCCGACCGGCTTCTCGATCCAGATGTGCTTGCCGGCCTCGGCCATCGCGACGCCGATCTCCCGGTGCAGGAAGTTCGGCGCGGTGATGCTCACGGCCTGGACGCGCGGGTCGGCGGCCACGGCACGCCAGTCACGGGTCGTCGACGCGAACCCGAACTGCGCGGCGGCCTCCTCGGCCCGGCCCGGCACCTCCTCGGCGACCAGGACCAGTTCGGGCCGCAGCCCCAGCTGGGGGAAGTGGTGCGCCAGGCGGACGTACGCCTGCGTGTGCACCCGTCCCATCCAGCCGAACCCCACGACGGCGACACCGAGCGTACTTGCCATGACAGCCCCTCTTTGGACCGGTCCAGAACATTTCCCACTCACCCTCGGTGCCGTCGGCCTTCGCTGTCAACCCTTTGACAGGACATGGCGGCCTGTGGAACGGTCCAACACATGAGACCGCCGACCATCCGAGACGTCGCCGAACGCGCCGGTGTGTCGAAATCCCTGGTCTCGCTGGTGCTGCGCGGCTCCGACCAGGTGCGGCCCGAGAAGAGGGAAGCCGTCCAGCTCGCCGTACGGGAGCTGGGCTACCGGCCGAACGCCGCCGCGCGCAGCCTCAGCGAACAGCGCACCCGAACCGTCGGCGTCCTCCTCAACGACCTGCGCAACCCCTGGTTCGTCGACCTGCTCGACGGTCTCAACTCCCTTCTCCACGACAACGGCCTGCACATGCTGCTCGCCGACGCCCGCCTCAACCGGCGCAGCGGCCAGGACCTCACCGGCCCCTTCCGAGACCTCGGCGTCGACGGCCTGATCGTGGTCGGCACCCTGGCCGACCCCGCCGTCCTCGGCACCCTCGCCGAGCGCATCCCGGTCGTCGTCGCGGGCGCCCGCGAGCCCGTGCTGCCCGGCGTCGACGTGGTCGCCAACGACGACGAGCACGGCGCCCGGATCGCCACCGAGTACCTGATCGGGCTGGGCCACCGCCGGATCGCCCACATCGCCGGGTACGGCGCCGTCGGTGAACTGCGCCGCCGCAGCTTCGAGGCGACCATGCGTGCTCACGGTCTGGCGGACAGCGCGCTCGTCGAGGCCGGTGACCTGACCGAGGAGGGCGGCTACCGGAGCGCCGTCCGGCTGCTCGGCGACCCCGCGAGCCGGCCCACCGCCGTCTTCGCCGTCAACGACATGACCTCCGTCGGCGCGATCTCCGCCGCAGAGGAACTGGGACTGAGCGTCCCGCGCGACCTGTCCGTCATCGGCTACGACAACACGAACATCTCCCGGCTGCGCCACGTCTGGCTGACCACCGTGGACAACGCCGGCCACGAGGTCGGCCGCCGCGCCGCCCGCTGCCTCCTCGACCGGCTCGACCCGCCCGGCAGCCCGGGCAGCGTCCACCTCGCCGCCCCGACACTGGAGATCCGGGGGACGACGGGCCCACCGGCCCAGGCTTCGTGAGGCCGCCTCAAGCCCGGTATTCGCGCAGCTTCCGGTAGAGCGTCGCGCGGGCGATGCCCAGGGCCGTCGCCGTGCGGGCCTTGTTGCCGCCGTTGCGGCGCAGCGCCTCCAGGATCGCGGTGCGCTCGGCGTGTTCCATCGGGCTGAGCGGGCGCGCGGCGGGCCCTTCCCGCACCGGGTCCGGGAGTTCGGCCCGCAGAACCGGTCCCGACGCCCGCCGGTGCTCCGCCAACGTCCGTACCAGGTGGGCGAGTTCGGTGAGGTTCCCGGGCCACGGATACCGCTCCAGCGCCCGTAGCGCGTCCAGTGTCCAGGTGAGCGGCGGTGTGCCGTCGACCGGCCTCGGGGCCAGCGCCGGGAGCAACTCCCTGATGTCCTCCGGGCGTTCACGCAACGCGGGCAGGGTGACCGAGCGGGCGGCCAGGGTGTCCAGGAGCCGTTGGAGGCACGGGCCCGGGGGAGTGTCCGGTGTGTACGTCGTCAGCAGGTGGACGTCCGGACGCTCGTCGAGGAGACCGTTCAGCGCGGCGACGTCCGACTGGGCGAGCCGCTCGGCGTGCCGGAGGAGCAGTGGGCGGTCGACCGTCAACATGCCGTTCCCCAGGTCGAGTTCGGGCACCTCGGCGGCGTCCAGGACCAGCGGTTCCGTGCCGCCGAGCAGCTCGCGGGCCAGCGCGGTCTTGCCGGAGCCGCGCTCTCCGGTCAGCAGGAGCGGTTCGCCGCCGTGCGCCAACTCCGTTGCCCGGCCCACCGCGTGGCGCCACGGCACCGAACTCCCGGCCAGCCGCCCCGCCACCGGACGCGGCAACGCCCGTACAACCGCACTCTCGGTGACCGGCTCCAGCACGGCGACGATCCCCAGCACCCGGCCACCGCCCTGCTCCCGTACCGGACGGAACTCGGCGGTGCAGCCCGCTCCTTCGGGCAGCGTGATGTCGTACGACCCGACAGGCGCCGCCGACCGCAACAGCGCCCGCGCGCCCCGCTCCAGCGACTCCAGGACCTGCGGCGACACCAGCCGCACCGCCGCCTCGCTGACCAGCCGGTTGCGCCCGTCGAGGGCCACCACCGCCCGCTCCTGCCCGTCACCCGGTCCGTGAGCCGTGCGTGTGTAGGCGTCGAGGAGTGTCCGTTCCGCCGAACGCGAGCGGGCCAGCAGCTCCGCCTCCACCGCCGCCGCTGCCGCCTCCGCCAGGGCGGCCCCGGGATGCGGACCCGCGTCGGCGCACAGGCCGGAGGCGACCGTGATCGTGCCGAGGGGGCGGCCGGACTCCGGGGCGAACACCGGCACGCTGACCGCCGACACGTTCTGCCACACGTCGAGGAAGTGCTCGGGGCCGTGCACCTCGGCGCGCCGCCGGGTGCGCAGGGCGAGCGCCGCGCTGTTGTGCCCGACCTCCCGTTCGGCCAGATCGCGGCGCAGTTCCCCGCCGGGCGCGGCGCCCGCCGACCACAGCACCCGCAGCCGCTCGTCGGTCAGCAGCAGCCCCGACCCGCCGGTGCCGAGCGCCGGGGCGAGCCGTTCGAGGACCGGCCCGGCCGCCGCCAGCAACGCCGACCCGACAGCCAGACCGTCGACGGAGGCGGACGCGCGCACATCGTGCCGCACACCGAGGAAACGGGCGCGGCGCCAGGCGGCGACCGTCTCGTCGGGGACGTCGTCGGGCAGCGGACGCCCGGTCAGGAACCGCTGGCGCGCCTGACTGAGCAGGAGGAGGGCGGGGGATTCTTCGGCTGTGGTCATGGCACCCCTCACGGTATCGGGGCCGGGTCCGGAGAGCGCGGGAGAGGTACTGGGGAATCGGGGAGAGGTACTCGGACGTGTGGAGTGTCTCGTATTGAGACACCCACGGCTCGGCGTACGGCTCCACGATCACAGGTGGCAGTCCGTCCGGAATCTGGAGCGTCGCCCGTGCACACCGTTGTCGACACCGACGTACTGATCGTGGGCAGCGGCCCGGCCGGGGCGTCGGCCGCGCTCGCGCTGAGCACCTACGGCGTGCCCAACATCGTCGTCACCCGGTACGCGAGCCTCGCCGACACGCCCCGCGCGCACATCACCAACCAGCGCACGATGGAGGTCCTGCGCGACCTCGGCGTCGAGGAGGAAGTGGTCGCCAAGGCCACGCCCCAGCACCTGATGGGCAACACCACCTTCTGCACCAGCCTGGCCGGCGAGGAGCTGGGCCGGGTCCGCTCCTGGGGCAACGACCCGCTCGTCCAGGCCGCGCACGAACTGGCCAGCCCCACGCGCATGTGCGACATGCCGCAGCACCTGATGGAGCCGGTCCTCGTCGACGCGGCCGTCGCGCGCGGCACCCAACTCCGCTTCCAGACCGAGTATCTGACGCACACTCAGGACGCGTCCGGCGTCACGGCGACCGTCCGCGACCGGCTGCGCGGCGACACGTACGAGATCCGCGCCCGCTATCTGATCGGCGCCGACGGCGGCCGTTCCAAGGTCGCCGAGGACGCCGGACTGCCCATGGGCGGCCAGATGGGCGTCGCGGGCAGCATCAACATCGTCTTTGACGCGGACCTCACGAAGTACACGGCCCACCGCCCCTCCACCCTCTACTGGGTGCTCGCCCCGGGCGCCACCGTCGGCGGCATCGGCGCGGGTCTCGTCCGCAACGTCCGCCCCTGGAACGAGTGGATGATCGTCTGGGGCTACGACGTGACCGCCGGCGCCCCCGACCTCACCACCGAGTACGCCGAATCGATCGTCCGCCGGCTCGTCGGCGACGACGACATCCCCGTCACCATCAAGTCGTCCTCCGCCTGGACGGTCAACGAGATGTACGCCGAGACCTACGCGAACGGGCGCGTCTTCTGCGCCGGCGACGCCGTCCACCGCCACCCGCCGTCCAACGGGCTCGGCTCGAACACCTCCGTCCAGGACGCCTACAACCTGGCCTGGAAGCTGAAACTGGTCCTCGACGGGGTCGCCACCCCCGCGCTGCTCGACAGCTACACCGCCGAACGCGCCCCCGTCGGCAGGCAGATCGTCACCCGCGCCAACAAGTCCATCGCCGAGACCGCCCCGATCTTCGAGGCGCTCGACGGGCTCTCCCCGCAGACCCCCGAGGAGCTGTGGGCCAACATCGCCGCCCGCAAGGACGCCACCGAGGCCGCCGCCAAGCAGCGCGCCCGGCTGCGCGAGGCGATCACCGCCAAGGTGTACGAGTTCAACGCCCACGGAGTCGACCTCAACCAGCGCTACGAGTCGGCCGCGATCGTCCCCGACGGCACCCCCGACCCCGGCTTCGCCCGCGACCCCGAGCTGCACCACCAGCCCTCCACCCGCCCCGGCGCCAAGCTCCCGCACGCCTGGCTCTCCTCCGGCACCCGCACCCTGTCCACCCTCGACACCGTGGGCCGGGGCCGCTTCACCCTCCTCACCGGTATCGGCGGCGACGCCTGGGTGCGCGCGGCGAAGGCCCAGCCCCTCGGCATCGCCACGGTCGTCGTCGGCCCCGGCCAGGAGTACGAGGACCCGTACGGCGACTGGGCCCGCCTGAGCGAGGTGTCCGACGCGGGCGTGCTCCTCGTACGCCCGGACGGGTTCGTCGCCTTCCGACACGCCGAAGCGGCCGAGAACGCCGAACAGTTGCTGACGGACGCGCTGCGGCAGATCCTCGGACATGCCTGACGGGACAGGACGGACGGGACGAGGAGCACGGAATGAGCACGGAAACCACGGAGACCGCTGACACCGACACGGGTGAAAGCGCCGCCGGATTCACGACGGCCGTCACCGAAGCGGTCGTCGACAGCATGAGCGGGACCGCCGACCCACGTCTGCGTGAACTGCTCACCGCCCTCACCCGGCACCTGCACGCCTTCGTGCGGGAGACCGAGCCGACGATGGCGGAGTGGGAGCGGGCCATCGGCTTCCTGACGGCGACCGGACAGACCTGCACGGACACCCGGCAGGAGTTCATCCTGCTGTCGGACGTCCTCGGCGTCTCGATGCTGGTGGAGACCCTCAACGGTCACCGCGACCCGGGCGCCACCGAGTCGACCGTCCTCGGCCCCTTCCACATGACCGAGTCGCCGGTACGGGAACTCGGCGCCGACATCGACCTGGTGGGCACCGGCGAGCCGTGCGCGGTCAGCGGGCGCGTCCTCGACCGGGACGGAACTCCGCTGCCCGGCGCGGTACTTGACGTCTGGCAGGCCGACGCCGAGGGCTACTACGACGTCCAGCAGCCGGACGTACAGCCACCGGGCAACGGCCGTGGACTCTTCACCGCGGACGCGGAGGGCCGCTTCTGGTTCCGCACCTGTGTGCCGAGCCCGTACCCGATCCCCACGGACGGCCCGGTCGGCGAACTCCTCCACGCCACCGGCCGCCACCCCTACCGCCCCGCCCACATCCACTTCATCGCCACGGCCGAGGGCCACGAACCCGTCACCACCCACATCTTCGTCGCGGGCAGTGACTACCTCGACTCGGACGCCGTGTTCGCGGTC
The DNA here is from genome assembly GCF_053599695.1 of Streptomyces sp. NPDC000878. NCBI lineage: Bacteria > Bacillati > Actinomycetota > Actinomycetes > Kitasatosporales > Streptomycetaceae > Streptomyces > Streptomyces sp. NPDC000878. The sequence goes on from NZ_JBSFMT010000006.1 coordinate 13,331, forward strand.
AAGGAGAGCCTGGTCCAGGACTTCGCTGAGACCGACGACCCGTCCCTGGCACGGGAGTTCGGCCTGCCGAACCCGTTCCGCCACGCACGCTTCGACCTCGTACTGGAGAAGCTCGTACTGGAGAAGTCGGAGAAGAACTCGTGACCTTCACGCCGGACTTCGTGTACGAGGCCCAGCCGATGCGGGTCGTGCTGCGGGCCGGGGCCGCCGTGACCGCGACGGCCGGGGAGGCCGAACGGCTCGGCTTGCGACGGCTGTTGGTGGTGTGCGGGGCACGCGGCAAGGACACCGCGCAGGCCGTCGCCGACTCGCTCGGACCGGCCCTGGCCGGACTGCACGACGAGGCGCGGATGCACGTACCCGTCGAAGTCGCCGACCGGGCCGTCGAGGTGGCGCTCGCGGCGGGCGCCGACGGATGTGTGGCGGTCGGCGGCGGCTCCGCGATCGGGCTCGGGAAGGCGATCGCACTGCGCACCGGGCTGCCGCTGATCGCCGTGCCCTCCACCTACGCCGGCTCGGAGATGACCCCCGTCTGGGGCCTGACCGAGGATGGCGTGAAACGCACCGGCCGCGACCGGGCCGTCCTCCCGCGCAGTGTGGTGTACGACCCCGAACTGACCCTCTCCCTGCCGGTCCCGCTCTCCGTCACCAGCGGCATCAACGCCATCGCGCACGCCGTCGAGGCGCTGTACGCCCCCGACACCTCCCCGATCGTGTCCCTGATGGCGCAGGAGGGCGTACGGGCGATGGCCCGGGCGCTCCCGGACGTGGCCGCCGACCCCGCGTCCCTCGACGCGCGCGGCCGGGCCCTGTACGGGGCGTGGCTGTGCGGCTCCTGCCTCGGCGGTACCACTATGGGCCTGCACCACAAGCTGTGCCATGTCCTCGGCGGCACCTTCGGCCTGCCGCACGCCGAGACCCACACGGTCGTCCTGCCCTACGCCCTGGCCTACAACGCGCCCGCCGCACCGGACGCGGCCGACGCCGTCGCCCGTGCGCTGGGCGGCGCGGCCGATGCCCCAACCGCCCTGTGGGAACTGGCCGGAGGCCTCGGTGCCCCGCGCTCCCTCGCCGAACTCGGCCTCACCGAGGCCGACTTGACGGTGGCGGCGGACCAGATCACCGGGCAGCCGTACGCCAACCCGCGCGAGGTCACGACGGAGGGCGTGCTCGGGGTGCTGCGGGCGGCGTACGAGGGCGCGGCGCCCGGGACCATCTGAGCCGGTCGGCGTTCCGGTGCCGGCCGGGGCGAAAGTGACAGGGGATCGACAGCGAACACAGGGTGCCCATGGGAACGCTGTGGGGCCATAGTCCGTTACCAGCGAACGGAAACTGTCAACACAACTGTCAACTCCTAGGGGAATCACCCGAGTTGACCGGGTTGACTTCGCCCCTACTCTGCACGGAGGCCCGGAAACCATGATCCGGAACCACCCCCAGCCCTCCCGCCGCACCTTCCTCGGCGGCACCGCCCTCGCCACCCTCGGCCTGGCGACGGCCGGCGCCGGCACCGCGAGCGCCGCACAGCCGAAGGCCACCTGGCCGACCGAGTTCCAACTCCCCAACGCCTTCCTCCCCGAGGGCATCACCATCGGCGACAAGCCGTACGCCTACATGGGCTCACGCGCCAACGGCGCCATCCAGCGCACCGACCTGCGCACCGGCGAGGGCGAGATCCTCTACGCCGGCGGCACCGGCCAGATCGCCGTCGGCCTGAAGCTGGACCGCGACGGGCTGCTCTACATCGCGGGCAACACCGGGATCGCCCGGGTCGTCGACTCCCGTACCGGCGAACTCGTCGCCACTCACCAACTCACCGAGGCCACCGGCCACTTCATCAACGACGTCATCCTGCACAAGGACCGCGCCTGGTTCACCGACTCGCGCGACGCCGTCCTGTACGGCCTGCCGCGCGGTCGGTCCGGCGAGATCCGCGCCCTGCCGCTCACCGGCGACTGGACGCAGACCCCCGACGTGAACAACGCCAACGGCATCGTCGCCACCCCCGACGGCCGGGGCCTCATCGTCGTCAAGAGCACACCGGGCGAGCTGTACAACGTGAGCCTCAGGACCGGCTACGCCACGAAGATCACGCTGGTCGGCCAGGCGAGCGTCGTCAACGGCGATGGTCTGGTCCGCATCGGCCGCACCCTGTACGTCGTACAGAACCGGCTGAACCTCATCAGCGTGTGGGACCTCGACGCCGGGGCCACCACCGCCACCCTGCGTACCACGATCACCGACCCGCGCTTCGACGTACCCACCACGGCCGCCCGCTTCGGCAACCGGCTGTATCTGGTCAACGCGCGCTTCACGACGCCCCAGACGCCGGAGACGACGTTCAACGGCGTGGCCGTCTCCCTCTGACACGCGGGCGGAGCGGGCCTGTCCCGGATGCGGGTGTCTCGTTTTGAGACACCCGCATGTCCGTCGCCCGGTCCAAGATCGGAAATGAGCCATGGCCTCGTGGCTTCGACGGACGTAAGGAAAGGTGAGCCGTATGGCTTTCGCGCTGCTCAGGCGCCGGTGGTCCAAGGGGGCCGGGCAGGGCGGGGGTCTGACGCTGCCCCTGCCCGCGGGGGCCGGGGCGCTGAGCTGCGAGGTCCTGGACCCGCTGGGCCAGCCGATGGGCGGCGCCGACGTGACCGTGTCGGCGGTCGACATCCACCAGGTGACGGCTCGCGGTACGACGGACCCGTACGGCTTCTTCCTGGCGGTCCTGCCGCCGGGCCGCTACAGCCTGATGGTCGCGGCGGAGGGGCTGACGCCGTACCGCGAGACGGTCGAGGTCGTCGGCGACACGGTGCTCCCGACGGAGCGCGTCCAACTGGAGCCGGCCCGTCAGCTGGACCTTCCCTCGCCCGGCACCTGGCTCTTCGATCCGCCGCACACCGCGATCCGGTTCATTGCCAAGCACGTCGGGATGGCGCATGTGCACGGCCGGTTCGAGCGGTTCGAGGGCGGCATCCAGGTGGCCCGGCAGATGACGGACTCCAGGGTGTCCGTCCGGATCGACGCGTCGAGCATCACCACGGGCAACAGCACCCGGGACAACCATCTGCGGTCCGCCGACTTCCTCGACGTCGAGCGCTTCCCGTACATCGACTTCGCGAGCACGCGGTTCGCGTACCGCGGCGGCAGCAAGTGGACGCTGCAGGGCACGCTGACCATGCACGGGGTGACGCGTTCGATGGGGCTGGACACCACGTACCTGGGCACCGTGAACGGCGGCTACGGCGAGGAGTTGCGCTGCGCCGCCCTCGCCCGGGCCGAATTGCACCGCGAGGACTACACCCTCAACTGGCGTTCCATGCTGGCCCGTGGCATCGCGGTGGTCGGCCCGACCGTCCAACTGGAGCTGGACGTACAGGCGATGTACCGGACGCACGACACACCCACGCCGCCTGAGTAGCCGACTCGGACCGCCAAAACGTCTGCCGCACGCCCCTGAACCTTTCCTTCCGAGTGACCCATCCGTGATATGGGCATGCCAATCTGACCGAGCCCGCACCCGGACGTGGTCGATCAGGAGGCCCCCAGTGAACAGACGTGTGCGTATCCGCAGAGCTTCGCTCGTCATCGGCAGCGCGATCGCGCTGCTCGTCGCCTTTCCCGGCACCGCCCTCGCCGCCCCGCCCGGGGCCCTGCCGGCCAACGCGGACAGCACCGAGCAGACGTACCAACCGGCCTACGACTACGACACGGACGGCTGCTACTCCACCCCCGCCATCGGCCCCACGGGCACCCTCAACGGTGGCCTCAACCCGACCGGTGCCCTCAACGGGTCGTGCCGTGACGCCTCCGACCTCGACAACACCAACGGCTACTCCCGCTACAAGTGCAACAACGGCTGGTGCGCGATCATCTACGGTCTGTACTTCGAGAAGGACCAGGCCCTCGCGGGCAGCAGCCTCGGCGGGCACCGGCACGACTGGGAGCACGTGGTGGTGTGGGTGCAGAACAACGTGGCCCAGTACGTCTCGACGTCCAATCACGGCAGTTTCAGCATCTACACCCGGGACCAGGTCCGCTGGGACGGCACGCACCCCAAGATCGTCTACCACAAGGACGGCATCAGCACGCACTGCTTCCGGATCGCCAACACCAACGACGAGCCGCCGGAGAACCACAAGGGGACCTGGCAGTTCCCGCCGCTGGTGGGCTGGAACGGCTACCCGTCGGGCATCCGTGACATCCTGACCTCCGCGAACTGGGGCAGCGCCAACTTCGGCCTCAAGGACGGCAGTTTCAACTCCCACCTGGCTACGGCCATGCCGGCGGGCATCACCTTCGACCCGAACGCCTGACCCTCGCAGGGGTCACTCGCAGCCGACCCCGTCGCCGTCCCGGTCGAGATGCCGTCCGTAACCCGGATCGCCGACACGCACCGGGGCGGCACCGGCGGCGCGGGCCGCGGAGCAGTTGGCGTAGTACACGTCCTCGTCACCGGAGCCGGAGCCCCCGTCGGACCCGGCGACGGAGCCGGAGCCGGTGTCGGAGTCTGAATCCGTGTCGGTGTCGGCCGCCGGTTCGGCCGTCACGGTCCTGGTCGCCAACACCGTGACCGTGGGGGCGGGTTCGGGTTCGGGTTCGGGTGCGGCCGTCGCGGTGGCGGTGACCGTGGCGGTCGCAGTGGCCGTGGCGGTGACGGTGGCGGTCGGTCGCGGGTCGGCGGACACCGGGTCCTTGCCGTCGTCGCCGGTGCCTATGCCGGCGCCGATCAAGAGCGCCAGCCCGAGGGCGGGCAGGACGAATCTCTTGCGGGCCCATCTCGGGCTCTGCCGGTCCGGCACGGGACCCGGTGTCGGAGCCGGTTGCGGGGTGCCGGGTGTGTTGTACGGGTTGCTCATGGTCGTCCCCCTGGGTTGTGTTTCAGGTGGGACGACGGTAGTGCGGTGGATGAGACGGTAAGGGGCCCTTGATGCCTCGGTGACCGTTCCGTGACCGCTCGGAGGCATGGGTTGGTGTGCGGTAGGGTCTGTCTGTGCGATCACGCGGGGCAACCGCGGGTCGACGCACCGGGACGTGGCGCAGCTTGGTAGCGCACTTGACTGGGGGTCAAGGGGTCGCAGGTTCAAATCCTGTCGTCCCGACTTGAGAGAGTCGCGGGTCAGGGCCGGTTTTGGAGACATCCGAAACCGGCCCTGGGCCATTCTTGGGGACCAGTTGGGGACGCGTAGATGTTCATGGCCGAGCCGGGTGAACACCAGCTGGGCCACCATGCGACTGATCGCGTGGGTTCGCGGCGGTCCAGGCCGTGCCGATGCGACTGCGGGACGAGGTCGTCGGCGCCTTCACCGACGGCACCGAACCCCTCAACGGCCTGATCGTCTGACCACCCACGACCGGCCTCGGCATCACCGGCCACGCCGTCGTCACGACCGGGGACCGCACACGCGAGGCGGCGCGGTCAGGCGATCCCGGTGCCGCGCAGCAGCAGCAACGCCACGTCCACCACCGCCACGGCGACCGCCGCCGCGAACGCCGACCGCTCCCGGTGGCGTCCCAGCACCGTCCCCGCCACCGCGACCGGGCCGGCCACCGCGAGCGCCGCCACTCCCCAGTTGCCGGGTGGTCCGGCGGGCCCCAGCACCAGAACGGCGGACGCGGCCACCAGCGGCACCGGCAGCAGCAGCCGGGTGCCGTCCGGGCCCAGCCGGTGCGGCCATCCCCGTACGCCCGTCGCCAGATCTCCACGGATGTCCGGCAGTACGTCACCCAGATGGGCCCCGACCCCCAGGAGCGCCCCGGCGGTGACGACCCACCAGGCCGGCCACGGCTGCCCCGGCAGGCCCAGCGCCACGAATGCCGGGAGCGCGGCGAAGCCCACCGCGTACGGCGCCCAGGACCACGCTGTCGCCTTGAGTCGCAGGTCGTACGCCCACGCCGCCGCCACCCCGGCCAGGTGAACGGCGCCCGCCCACAGGCCACAGGCGAGCGAGAGCGGCACGCACAGTGCCAGTGCGGCGTACGCGGCCACCCAGACCTCCGTCACACCGACCGTGCCGTCGACGACCGGTTTGCCCCGGCGGCCGGCGGCGATGTCCCGGCGCGCGTCGAACGCGTCGTTGCACCAGCCGACGGACAGCTGCCCGGTCAGCACGGCGGCGGCGGTCAGGACACAACGCGCGGCGCTCTGACCGGCGGTGACGGCGAGCGCGGCCATCAGGGCGGTGACCGCCACGACCGGCCCGGGGTGGCAGGCCCCGGCCAGGCCGCCCACCCGTCCGGCCCAACTCGCCTCGGGGCCGCTGGTCGTCAACTGCTCGGGAGTGCCCACCCGGCCGATCGTAGGCGCCCGGGCCCCACCCGGCTCGAGCACGCACCCCCAGGGGCGAACGGCCGGACGGGCGATTCGTGGTGTCGAAGGCCAGGTCCAGGGAACACGTGGGAAGCAACTCACCCCAGTCGGTAACCGGACGGGAACCATATGACGCGGATCGCCGCCGTTCACGGTGCTCTCGCACCGCACCGTCACACCCAGTCCGAGATCACCGACATGGTGGCCCGCACCTGCCTGCCCGAGGGCACCGACCGCCGGGTTCTGGACCGGCTGCACCGCAGCGCGAAGGTCGGCTCGCGCCACATGACGCTGCCGCTCGAACGGTACGGAGAACTGGACGGATTCGGCGCCGCCAACGACGCCTTCATCGCCGCCGCCACCGACCTGGGCGCCCAGGCCGTCCGGGGCGCTCTGCACGCCGCCGGCCTGACCGCAGCCGACGTGGACCTGCTGATCTTCACCTCGGTCACGGGCATCGCCACCCCCTCGATCGACGCACGGCTGGCCGGCCGCCTCGGACTGCGGCCGGACGTCAAACGGCTGCCCCTGTTCGGCCTGGGCTGTGCGGGTGGCGCCGCCGGCCTGGCCCGTATGCACGACTACCTGCTGGGCCGGCCCGACCAGGTGGCGGTGCTGCTCTCCGTCGAACTGTGCTCGCTCACCTTCCAGCGCGACGACGCCTCCATGGCCAACCTGGTCGCCACCGGGCTGTTCGGCGACGGCGCCGCCGCGGTCGTCGCCTGCGGCGCGGACCGTCAGGCCCGCCCGGACGAGAACGCCGGCCCGACGATCGTGGACACCCGCAGCCACCTGTATCCGGACACCGGGCGCGTCATGGGCTGGGACATCAAGGACACCGGCTTCCAGGTCGTCCTCGACCCGCGGATCCCCGATGTCGTACGCCGTTACCTCGCCGATGACGTCGAGGGGTTCCTCGGCGACCACGGGATCAAGCCGAAGGACGTGACCGCCTGGGTGTGCCACCCCGGCGGCCCCAAGGTTCTGGAGGCCGTCACCGAGGCCCTCGATCTGCCTGACGACGCACTCGATGTGACCTGGCGTCACCTGGCCGACGTCGGCAATCTGTCCTCGTCGTCGGTGCTCCACGTACTGCGCGACACCCTGGCCGAACGCCGCCCGCCGCCGGGCACCCCGGGTGTGCTGCTGGCCATGGGGCCCGGCTTCGCCTCCGAACTCGTCCTGCTGCGCTGGTAGTTCGGGCCGCCGAAGGACCTCGAAGGACCGTCGAAGGACACAGGTACACATGATCTGGTACGGACTGCTGGTGGCCGCCGTCGCCGCCGAGCGCGTCGCCGAACTCGTCGTCGCCCGCCGCAACGAGCGGTGGAGCACCGCCCGCGGTGCGACCGAGACCGGGCAGGGCCACTACCCGGCCATGGTCGTCCTCCACACCGGCCTGCTGATCGCCTGCCCGGCCGAGGTGTGGCTGGCCGACCGGCCCTTCGTACCCGCCCTGGCCTGGCCGATGCTGGCCGTGCTGGCGGGCGCCCAGGCACTGCGGTGGTGGTGCATCCACACCCTGGGACCCCGCTGGAACACCCGGGTGATCGTCGTACCCGGTCTGCCGCTGGTGACCGGCGGCCCCTACCGCCGGCGGTGGCTGCGGCACCCGAACTACGTGGCCGTCGTCGCCGAGGGCGTGGCCCTGCCCCTGGTCCACACCGCCTGGGTCACCGCGACCGCGTTCACCGTGCTCAACGCCGCCCTGCTCACCGTCCGTATCCGCTGCGAGAACCGGGCGCTGGCCGCCGCGGCCACGCCGACCGCACCCGCTCCGGCGTGATCGACGTACTGGTGGCCGGTGGCGGACCCGCCGGTCTGGCCGCCGCCATCCACGCCGCGCTCGCCGGCCTGGAGGCCGTCGTCGTCGAGCCCCGGACCGGGCCCGTGGACAAGGCCTGCGGAGAAGGGGTCATGCCCGGTGGCGTTGCCGCGCTGCGAGCGCTGGGCGTCGAGGTCAGTGGCCGCGAACTGCGCGGCATCCGCTACATCGACGGCACGACCCGCGCCGAAGCGTCCTTCCGTGGCGACAGCGGGCTGGGAATCCGCCGTACGACGCTGCACTCCGCACTGCACCGGCGCGCTCTCGACCTCGGCGTGCGCGTGCTGCCGGGCAAGGTCGGCGAGGTGCGCCAGAACGCGGACACGGTCACCGCCGCCGGAACCACCGCCCGTTGGCTGATCGCCGCCGACGGCCTGCACTCCCCGGTGCGCCGCGGCCTGGGACTGGAGTTGCCGGGTGTCGCCCACGGCCGCTACGGACTGCGCCGGCACTACCGCGTCGAACCGTGGACGGACTTCGTCGAGGTCCACTGGTCCCGGCACGGCGAGGCCTACGTGACACCGGTCGGCGACGACCTGGTGGGCGTCGCGGTCCTCAGCCGCAGCCGTCGCGGGTACGACGATCACCTGGCCGCCTTCCCGGCCCTCACCGCCTCGCTGCGCGGCCCGGCCGCGACGGAGGTACGCGGCGCCGGACCGCTGCGGCAGCGGGTGCGGCGCAGAACCGCCGGCCGGGTCCTGCTTGTCGGCGACGCCGCGGGCTACCTGGACGCCCTCACCGGCGAGGGCATCGCCCTCGCGCTGGCGACGGCCGGGGCCGCCGTCCGCTGCCTGACCGCCGGGCGACCGGACGCGTACGACCGCACCTGGACCCGGCTGACCCGCCGCCACCGACTGCTGACCGGGACCCTGCTGGCCGCGAGCCGCCGTCCCGGCACCGCCCGCCTCATCGTCCCCGCGGCATCCCGGATGCCCCCGGTGTTCTCAGCAGCGGTCCACGCGCTGCAGTAGTTTCTGGCTGCGGCGGGCCTCCGGGCCACAGGACGAGACGATCAGGTCGTCCGGTGCGACAAGGCCGTCCGTGGGCCGCGACAGATCGCCGGGCGGCCGACCGGGATCGTCAGTGAGCGGCCCGGTGGCGGAACCAGTGGTCCTTGCGGCGGGGGTGTTCGGCCGGTCCGGCGGGGTCTGCCTCGTCCTCCTCCGCCTGCGCCGTCCGCGTGCGGGCGGTGTCGCGTTCGTTGGTCAGGCCACCGTGTTCCTGTTCGGTTGCGGCAGACTCGCGCGAAGACGGTTCGAGCCGGCGATGTGCAGGGCGTCTGCGGCGAGCGGTACGGCGTGTACCGGTCAGGATCAGGCTCAGCCCGAGCAGAGCCGCCGCCCCGACGACGATGCCGCAGAGGAAGAGGGTGCCGGTGGAGCCGGTGACATCGACTCCGAAGACCGAGAATCCGCCGCTGAACTCATGGGCGCTGCCGCTGTTGGAAAGAACGCCGGCGACGCCGATGACTACCGCGGCGACGAGAATGACGAGTCCGAGGATGATCATGGCGTGCTCCTGGGATCTGCTTCCTCTTTCCACGGTAGAGCCGTTCCGCCCGGCAGGCCACCGCCAGAGGTTGCGGCTACCCTGAAATTGAGGTAAGGGCGAGACCGGAGGACACTGGCACTACTGGGTGGACGACATCTGATCCGTCCATCCGCCACAACCCCGGGAGGCGTAGCACCATGGCCTTCTTCCTGGTTCCTCTCGGCTGAGCCGTCGCGCTGGTCGTCATCGGCGCCGTCGTCGACGGCACGCTGTATCTGCTCTCCACCGGTGTGCTGCTGCTCATCGCCGCCGTGCTGTACCTGCTTGTGCGCTCGGTATCGCGCTCGCGCCGTCGACGCCCGGCCCACTGAGGCATGGTGATGGATGGCGGGACCATCGCTCACATGCTCGGATCCGGCTTGGGCCACCGTTTTACAGTCGGCGCCAGCGGGCCGAGGCGAAGGAGAAGACGCCGAAGAGGATCAGCCCGATCGCGACGGCGACCAGAAGCCACGGCCCCGCCGGTGTCTGTGTGAAGCTACGGAGTGTGGCGTCCACACCCTTGGCCTCGTCCGGGTCGAAGCGGACGGCTGCCACCAGGATGAAGATCCCGGCCGCGGCGAACACGACGCCACGCGCCACGCCTCCGCCCACGCCGAGAGCGGTGACGACCTGCTTCGTACGGTGGTTCATGGTGGCGGTGTCCAGCTGCTTCAGGAAGCGCCGCAGGGCCGCCCGGACGGCGAGTACCGCGCCGATGCCGATCAGGAGGCAGCCCGCGGCTCCCACCAGTACCTGGCCGTACGACAGTTTGAGCGCCGATGCCGTCCCGTCCTGCGACTGTTCGTTGCCGCTGGAGCCCTGGCCGCCGCCGGCGGCGTACACGGCCGTGGTCCAGCAGACGAAGGCGTAGAAGACCGCCCGCCCGCCGTCGAGGACTCGTGAACCCGCCTTCCGCTCAGGGCCCCGGGTGAGGACCGCGCGGGTACCCCGCCAGAGCGCCATGGAGGCGAAGCCGACCACCATCGCCCACAGCATCACCTTCCCGAACGGCTGCTCCGCGACCTGGGCCAGCGCGCCCTGCCGGTCAGCCGATTCGCCTCCGCTGCTGAGGGCGATCTGCAGGGCAAGGGCGCCGATGAGGACGTACACCACGCCCCGTGCGACGAAGCCCGCCCGCCCCGCGGCGGTCAGCGTCTCGTTCTGGGTGGTACGGGCCGCGGACTTCACGGCCCGGCCGCGCCCTTGCGTGTTGGACGACGTCACGATGTCCTCCCCATGGCGTGGACGCGCGATACGCGCCCACCGCCCCCGAGTGCCCCGGGCCCGGGGCTTGATGCGCGCACTCGGCGAGCGAGGGCCGAGCGGTACCGGCCGGGTCACCGGTCGTCGTCCGGGGCGTCACCGGCGCGGTTGTCCGGCATCAGGGTTGTCGTCGCCGGGCCCGTTGTTTCAGGGCCGGTGTCACGCTGGGGAGTTCCTCGTGCAGCAGACGGCCCGCCAGCGCACCGCCGAACACGACGACGCCCACACCGACCAGCCAGGACTGGACGACCAGGACGGTTCCGAAGGGGCCGTAGGTGACGGCGCTGGATGCGATCAGTGGTGAGAACACGAGACGGGAGAAGGCCCGAAGACCGAACAGCCCGAGCGCCGTTGCCACCGCACCCGGCAGCAGGGCGCTCCAGGCGATCCGCCCGCCGAGCAGCGTCCGCTGTGACCACCAGAAGAACAGGACGGCGCTCAGTGCCGCGGCCAGCGCGCCGGCCGGCGAACGGCGCCACAGCGTGGCCCTGGCCGGGGGCGCGGGTGTTCCAGCCGGTGTAGGTGGCGAGCGGGACGGCCACCATGGGCGCGCGGACGCCCGCCGTCTCGTTGCCGTCGGAGTCGACGGCCGGGACCAGCACCGTGTAGCGGCGCGAGCGGTCCGCGACCGGCGGCACCGTCGAACGGTCCACCGCGTACAGCTCGTTGGGGCCGTGCGGGCGTAGTGCGGACGGTACGGCCGGGAAACGGCGCGACCATTCGTCCGGCGGAACCAGGGTGCCGTCGGCGACGGTGGGTACCGCGCTCGGCGGCGGTTCCACGCCCTCGCTCACCCAGGCGTCGAGGGCGTCCAGGACTGCGCGGAAGAGGGCGGAGGTGGCGACGACGTTCTCCGGGTGGTTGCAGATCCCCTTCGCGGGGGCGCCCGCCGTCGGATCGGCCACGTGCTGGCTCGACGACCAGAAGTAACCCCGTAGTTCGGGGGGAAGCCCAGGTCCTGGCCGTCCGTCGTCGTGTGCACCAGTGAGCCCCGGCGCTGCCAGTACTCCGTCGAGGTCTGGGTGTGGAGCACCTTCGGGTCGCTCGGGCGCTTCATGATCGCGTCGCGTTCGCCGGTGAGATGGTCCACCGTCTCCGCGTAGGCGAACGGGAAGGTGTCGGCCGCGCTGAGGTGGTCCTCGTACTGCTGGCCGCCCGGCACCGTCAGGTTGGTGAAGCGTTCGAGGCCCAGCCGGCCGGCGCCGGAGACGTGCGGGAGCAGCCCGTCGAAGACGCGGCGGCCTTCGAGGTCCTCGTTGAAGCCGAGGTGGATGAAGTCACGGATGGCCCGGCCTGTCTGCGAACGCCCCCAGCCGTAGGCGTAGTCGATGGGGCCGACGGGCTGTGCGGGGTCGTGGCGCAGATGGCTGACGAGATCGCGGACCGCCACCAGGCCCAGTCCCAGGACGAGCGGATCCTCGGCCTCGTAGGTGAGTTCGTAGATCCAGCCGGGGCGGAATCCGTCGTCGAGGTGAAGGTCCTGGCGGCTCGGGACCAGTGCTGTGGAGCGTCCCTTGAGGTCGCCTCCGCCTCCCTGTAGGCGGGCGAACCGCCAGGTCTCCGTGGGGAGTTCCTCCGGTGCGCTGTGTGAGTAGCGGCGCCGGGTCAGTCGCGCGTGGCGCACTCCCCGCTCGCTGACAGGGGACGATCTGGTGCTCGACCAGCGGGACAGCGGGAGCGACCCGGTGGGCTCCTCCACGATGAACTCGGCCGTCGTCAGACCCCGTACGGGCTCGCCGTCGTCCCGCCGCGCGACCGGCAGGTCCAGCAGCAGCCGTCCGTCGCCCGGCAACAGGTCGCCCTGCCAGGCGCCGAAGACGACCGTGTACCCGCGGCGCAGCAGAAAGCCGTTGCCCGCGTCGGCGAGTGTGCGGGGCCGGTTGGTGTGCGGGGCGTCGCAGAAGTACTGCACGGCCCGCTTGTTGCCGCGGTTGCCCCAGTCGAAGAACAGCCGGCGGCGCCCGCCGTCGACCGGCCGCAGGAGCTCGACGTCACCGCTGAAACGGACCAGGCCGGTGCTGTCGCGTGGCGCGAGGCCGAGGTCGGGGATCGCGTGGTGGGCGGGTGCTTCCGGGTCCACGGTGTAGTGGGCGGTCGCGGTGAGTACTTCGTGCGCCGGAGCCGTCGAAGTGATGGCCTTCGGCGAACGGTTCGCGGGTGTGCACCTCCAGCCGGACGAGCCGGGCGGCCGGTTCCGGCTGCGGACTCATCGGGCCGCCTCCTGAACTGCCGATGTGCGCCAGCCGAGTTCGGGCGCGATCAGGTGTCGTACGTCGTGCAGGATCTGTTCGTACTCCTCGCGATGGAACTCGTACGGCAGTTCCAGGCGCAGCTCGGACACCTCCGCGATCACCGGGTCGGCGGTGAGTTGTTCGAGGATCTGCTCGGCGGTGCCCACGACGTCCGGGGCGAACAGGATGCGCTTCGGGCCCTGGGGTGCGAGGGTCCGTTCGTGGCGGCTCGCCGCGTAGGCGCGGTAGCGGGCCCGGGTGGTCGCGTCGGCGCTGTCGAAGGGCACGATCACCCGGCCCAGGGCGACCCGTGGCTCATGGTCCCCGGAGAGGTTGCGACGGTACTCGGAGAGCAGGTTCAGCTGGGCCGTCGTGAAGTCGTCGGTGTTCTCGCCGGTGACGATGTTGCCGGACAGCAGGCCGAGGCCGTTCTCGGCGGCCCAGCCGGCCGAGCGCAGGCTGCGTACCGCCGTGGAGCGCCTACGTCGGCTGCCGTTGCCCGTCGAGCTGGTACGGACCCTGATCGCCCTCGGCACGGTCGAACGCCGTGCACGGCACCGGAGTTCGGCGCGGACCGTCCTCCGTGAGGCGGCGGAGACCGCGACACGGATCGGCGCCGCTCCGCTCGCGGCGCGGGCCCGGGACGAGCTGGTGCGGCTGGACGCCGGGGACCGCGGTGGTGAGGCGGGCGGGCCCGAACTCACCCCCACGGAGGCCAGGATCGCCGAACTGGTCGGCGGCGGGGCCACCAACAGGGAAGTCGCCGCACGGCTGTTCATCAGCGTCAAGACGGTCGAGGGCGCCCTCTCGCGGGTCTACCGCAAGCTCGGGGTCCGCTCACGCACCGCGCTCGCCCACGCGATGGCGGTCGCCGTCCTCGCCTCCGGCGCCGCCGTGGGATACGGCGACGACGACCAAGGGGGGCCCGTGGCACAGGAGGTGACGGTCAGTCAGCCGGGCCGTCTGCGGGCGTCCCGCTCGCTCGACGCACGCCGCTGACCCGACCTCCGCCGTCGGCACGACATGCGCAGTTAACACGGAGAGCAAGGGTTCCCCCGCTTATGGGGGAGGGGCCGCCGTTCCTACGGTGAAGCCGTTCCGCTTTCGGGACAGCACCCCCACTCCTCACCCCCCACCCTGCACCCCCCACTCCTCGGAGGACGTCAGTGAAGTCACGTCTGAAACTGCTCGGTCTGGTCGCCGCACCGGTCCTGCTCGCCGCCGCCGTCCCCACCGCCTACGCGGCCGACATCGCCCAGCCGCACACGACTCGGGCGGCCGTCACCGGAGACGTCCTCAAGGGCCTGAACCAGCACGCGACCCGCACCGGCAAGGTCGCCGCCGGGAAGCGCATAGCGGTGGCGATCAGCCTGGCCCCCAGAAACGACAAGGCGCTCGACACCTTCGTCGCCAAGGTCAGCGACCCGAAGTCGAGTTCCTACGGCCACTATCTGACGAAGAGTCAGTTCGCGGCCCGCTTCGGCCGGACCGACGCCGAGGTCAAGCAGCTCAAGGACTACCTGCGCGCTCAGGGCCTCACCGTCGGCAAGGTCCACTCGGGCAACCTGCTCGTCGACGCCAGCGGCACCGCCGCCCAGCTGGAGAAGGCCTTCGGCACGAAGCTGTCGACCTGGAAGGACACGGCGTCGGGACGCTCGTTCTACGCCAACGACGCCGCGCCGACCCTGCCGTCCTCCGTCGCCGCCCTGGTGAGCGACGTGGCCGGTCTCAACAACCGCGTCCAGCTGCACCACCAGTCGACTTCCCGTGTCGCGCCCCGCAACGGCCCGGGCGGCGGCTACACCCCGGCCCAGCTCAAGGGCGGCTACAACGTCTCCGGCACCTACACCGGCAGCGGCCAGAAGATCGCGCTGCTGGAGTTCGACGGCTTCCAGCAGTCCAACATCACCAAGTACGACACCAACTACAGCCTGGGCTCGCCCACCCCGACCGTGTCCAAGGTGGACGGCGGCTCGGGCGCGCTCGGCGACGGCCAGGTCGAGGTCGAGCTGGACATCGAGGTCCTGCACGCCATCGCCCCCAAGGCGAACGTCACCGTCTTCGAGGGCCCCAACTCCGACGCCGGCGAGGTCGACACGTACCAGGCGATCGTCGACAGCGGTATCCCGACCACGTCGATCAGCTGGGGCGCCGCCGAGAGCGCCCGCACCACCTCCAACATCAACGCCGTGGACGCCGTCTTCAAGGCGGGCGCCGCCCAGGGCCTCGGCTTCTACGCGGCCTCCGGCGACGACGGCTCCGACGACGCGGGCGACGGCGGCACCTCCGTCGACTACCCGGCCAGCGACCCGTACGTGACCGGCGTCGGCGGCACCAAGCTGACCGTCACCTCGGCCAACGCCTTCAGCAAGGAGGTGGCCTGGTCCGGCGGCGGTGGCGGCAAGTCGACCGTCTTCAAGATCCCCAGCTGGCAGACGGCCGTCCAGAAGAGCGCGGGCGGCGGCTACCGCCAGGTCCCGGACGTCTCGGCGCACGCCAACCCCAGCCCCGGCGTCTCGATCTACTCGCAGGGCTCCTGGTCCTCGGTCGGCGGCACCAGCGCGGCGGCCCCCGAATGGGCGGCCTTCGCGGCCCTCTACAACCAGCAGGCCGCGGCGGCCGGCGAGGCCAACCTCGGCTTCGCCAACCCCGCCCTCTACACGGCGAGCGGCACCGGCTTCCACGACATCACCAGCGGCAGCAACGGCGCCTACTCCGCCGCCACCGGCTGGGACTTCACCACCGGCTGGGGCTCGTACAACGCCGCGACCTTGGCAACCAAGCTCCTCGGCTGACCCAGCCGACCGAACACGACAGCGCGGGCCGGGACGACTCCCGACCCGCGCTGTCGGCGCCCCCAAAGGGGCGCGGGGAACTGCGCGACCAGCCACAACGGCGCCGCAGCGAACCGACAACGGGGAACTGCGCGACCAGCCACAACGCCGCCGCAGTGAACCGACAACACCGAGCGGCACCCAGCGGAGCGTCACCCCTGCGGATGCCGCAACGGCACCACCCCCACGCACCGCCCGTCCCGGTCCAGCAGCCGCCCCATGTGCTTGACCGTCCGCAGCACCACCGAGCGGTCGTCGACCGTGAGGCGGGGCAGCTGCCGGGACAGATGGGCCTCGAAGTCGTGGACGTCGTGCAGGTCGCGCAGCCACACGTCGATAACCAGGTTGTGCGGGCCCGCGGTGATCGCACACGAGCGGACCTCGCGCACCCCGGACAGCGCCCTGCTCGTCTCCGCCACGAACTGGCCCGGCACCGAGGCGAAGTACACGGCCGACAGCGGCCAGCCCGACAGCGGCCGGGCCAGATCGCAGCGCAGGCTCAGCCGTGAGGTGAGCAGCGACTGGAGTCTGCGCCGCACCGTGGTGAGGCTGGCGTCCGTCGCCACCGACAGGTCCCGCAGCGACAACCGGCCGTCCGCGCTGAGCAGCTCCAGGAGATGGGCGTCGAGGGAGTCCCAGCCGGACTCGCCCGCGAGCGCGGGCCGGCAGGGCGCGGGCAGCGCCGCCTCGATACGGGCGCTCTGGACGGCGTCCAGGCTGCGCAGCCGCCACCGGCTGCCCTCCGTAGGGAGGCCGGTCGACACATGGGTGCGGGTCGCCCGTACCCCGGGGGTCCGTTGGAACAGCAGCGTGGTGAGGTGCGCCAGTTCGTCCAGGCTCCGGGTCACCACGGACGCCACCAGATCCCGGCCGCCCGCCGTGAGCTTGATGTTCGTCACCGCCGGATCCGCCGCGAGGGCCCGCGCCACGTCCTCCGCCGTGCCCGGCCGGGTGTCCACCTCGACCACGGCCGTCACCACGATCCGGGAGTTCGACAGCCGGGGGTAGGCGGTCACCCACGCCAGACCCGCCTCGGTGAGCCGGTTCCAGCGGCGGGCGGCCGTGACCGGGTTTACCCCGAGAACCTCGCCGACGAGTTTCCACGGCGCCCTGGGATGGATCTGCAGGGCGTGGACGACTCCGCGGTCCAGCTCATCGAGTTCGTCGGGCCCGTCGACTTCCACGGCTTCCACGGCGGCGGAATCCTGCACCCCCATGGGCGGCACATCCCTGCGCACGCCCGGGGAATCGGACGTGAAATCTGCGTCGTGACACGGCGTACTTCCGCGCATCCCACACTCCCTTCTCCTGACCCCGGCCGGTCCTGACCCAACCGCTTCCGACCCAGCTGTTTCCGACCGTCCTGACCGTCCTGACCGTCCCCACAGTTCCCGACCGTTTCCGACCACAGAGGAGTGACCGCATCCGATGACGAACGCCACGGCCCCCGAGGCCCCCCGCACCGCCCTGCGGATCCACCATGCCCGGCTCATCGACGGCACCGGCTCGGCCCCGGTGGACGACGCCGTCGTCATCGTCGACGCCGAAGGAACCCTCACCTACGCGGGAGCCGCCG
The DNA here is from genome assembly GCF_053599695.1 of Streptomyces sp. NPDC000878. Taxonomy (NCBI): domain Bacteria; kingdom Bacillati; phylum Actinomycetota; class Actinomycetes; order Kitasatosporales; family Streptomycetaceae; genus Streptomyces; species Streptomyces sp. NPDC000878. The sequence continues at coordinate 30,894 of NZ_JBSFMT010000006.1, forward strand.
CGACGGCGCCCACGGCTCCCGGGAATGCTTCCCCGGTCCGTGAGATCGACGCGGGTGGCCGTACCGTACTGCCCGGCTTCTTCGACTGCCACGTCCACCTCGCCTACGCGCAGGGCTCGCCCCCCGGCCGCCGCGCCGAACTCGACCCCGTCCTGGTCACCCTGGACACCGCCGGGCGGCTGCGCCAGACCCTCGACGCGGGCATCACCAGCGCCCGCGACCTGGGCGGACTGAGCGCGGGCTACCGTACCGCCGTCGAGACCGGCCGGATCGTCGGCCCCCGGCTGCACACGGCCGTACGGATCATCAGCCACACCGGCGGCCACGCCGACGTACGCCTCCCCGACGGCACCGACCTCAGCGCCGGGATGTCCGAGATCGCCGACACGGCGGACGAGGCCCGGCTGGCCGTGCGCCGGGTGCTGCGCGAGGGCGCCGACCTGGTGAAGATCTGCGCCACCGGCGGCATGGGCAGCCCCTACGACCAGCCCGACGACGAGGGCCTCCTGGAGGAGGAGATCCGGGCCGTCGTCGACGAGGCCCGGCGGCACGGCGGCAAGCCGGTCGCCGCCCACGCCCAGGGCAACGCCGGCATCCTCAACGCGCTGCGGGGCGGTGTGACCAGCATCGAGCACGGCTACGGGCTCGACGAGCAGGCCCTGTACATGGCGGGTGAGCAGGGCACCTTCGTCGTGCCGACGCTGTCCACCGTGTACGCCGGCATCAACAAGGACACGATGCCGGACTACCACTACCAGAAGAAGGTCCGCTGGTCCGGGCTGACCAAGGAGAACATCGCCCGCGCCATCGAGTACGGTGCCCGGATCGCGCTCGGCACCGACGCCGCCGTCGGCCCGCACGGCGTGAACCTGATGGAGCTCAGCTACCTGGTGGACCTCGGCATGGACCCGATGGACGCCATCGTCGCCGGCACCCGCACCTCCGCCGAGCTCCTCGGAGTGGCCGACCGGCTGGGCACCCTCACCGTCGGCCGCACCGCCGACCTGATCGTCTGCGACGGCGACCCGCTCACCGACATCGGCGTCCTCGGCGATCCCGCCCGCATCGTCTGCGTCGTCCAGGACGGCGTCGTACGCAAGGACCTGCTCGACCTCTCCCTCCCAGCCGCCCCGACCGGAAGGCAACCGTGATGTCCTCACTGACCGACCTCCCAGCACCGGACAGCAAGTCCCCGGAGACCGGCCGGCCGAGCGGCCTCGACCGGGTGCTCTCCCTCATCGAACGGGTCGGCAACGCCCTGCCCAACCCGATAGTCCTCTTCGCCGGGCTCTTCCTGCTCCTGGCGGCCGTCTCCACGGGCCTCGAACTGGCCGGGGTGTCCGTCAAGGTGCCCGGCACCGACGAGACCAAGCACATCACCGGGCTCTTCAGCGGCGACGGCGTGCGCTGGCTGGTGGAGAACCTCATCGTCAACTTCGCCACGTTCCCGCCGATCGGCGCCGTACTCGTGCTGATCATGGTGGTCGGGCTCGCGGAGAGGACCGGTCTGCTGGAGACGGTGATGCGGGCCACCCTGGCGAGAGTGCCGCGCCCGGTGCTCCCGTACGCGGTGGCGCTGATCGCCAGCCAGGCGCACATGATGAGCGACGTCGCCGCCATCGTGCTGCCGCCGCTCGCCGCCCTGGTCTTCAAGAGCGCCGGACGCCATCCGGTCGCGGGCCTCATCGGCGGCTTCGCCTGCGTCACCGCGGGTTACGCCGCCGGGTTCACCATCGGCTCGCTCGACGCCCTCTACGTGGGCATCACCCAGCAGGCCGCCTCCGTGCTCCCGGCCGCCGAGGGCCTCGACATCCATCTGCTGATCAACTACTTCTTCACCGCGACCAGCAGCCTCGTCCTCGCGGCGGTCGGCGGTTTCCTCATCAGCCGCGTCCTCGAACCGCGCCTGGGCACGTACGAGGCCGGTGCGGACGAGCCCGAGCAGCAGGACCTCACGCTCACTCCCGTCCAGCGCCGGGGGTTCCTGTACACCGGCCTGGTCGTTCTCGCCTACCTGGGCGGGGTGCTGGCCCTGTGGCTGCCGGCCGGGGCTCCGCTGCGCGGCGAGGGCGGGGCCTTCGTGCCCTCGCCTTTCCTCTCGGGCATCGTGCCGGTCCTCTTCGGCGCCTTCCTGCTGGCCGGGCTGACCTACGGCTTCACGGTGAAGAAGCTCACCGGCGCGGAGGACGTGGCGACGGCCGTCACCGAGTCCGTGAAGAGCATGTCCGGCTACCTCGTGATGATGTTCGTCGCCGCCCAGGTCATCGCCCTGTTCACCTGGTCGAACGTCGGTGTGCTGCTCGCGGTGAAGGGCGCCGCCCTGTTCCAGTCCATGGGCGTGACCGGCTTCTGGGCGATCATCGTGTTCGTCCTGCTGGTCTCCTGCCTCAACCTGTTCATCCTCTCCGGCTCCGCCCTGTGGTCGCTGGTGGGGCCGGTCTTCATCCCCGCGTTCATGCTGATGGGGATGAGCCCGGCGCTCACCCAGGCGGCCTTCCGGATCGGGGACTCGGCCACCGGCGTCATCACGCCGATGAACCCCTACCTGTTCCTGATCCTGGCGATGCTCCGCCAGTACGAGCCGGACGCCCGCCTCGGCACACTGATCTCCCGGCTCGCCGTGTTCGTGGTGCCATTCATGGTGATCTGGCTGGTGATCCTCGGCATCTTCTACGGCTTCGACCTGCCGCTCGGCCCTGGCGCGCACATCGGCTTCCCGTGATCGTGGCGCGGGGCTGCCGCCGATCAGCCCCGCGTCGCCCATTCCCGGACCACCTCGGCGAACTCGTGCGGCAGCTGCTCCGGGACGGGCACGTGCCCGCCCGACAGCACCCGGGTCTCGCAGCCCAGCGCGGCGGCGAACTTCTCCAGGCCGGGCAGGGAGTAGTGGTCGCCGGGGGCGCAGACCGCGAGGGTGGGGGCGGTGACGTACGGCAGCCGCTGGTCCATGGCGTACCGCCGGACCGCCTCATGGCCCTCCTCGACCCGGTCGAGGACGGTCAGGGCGTCCACCATGAAACGGTTGAGGGCGGCCTCCTCGCCTTCCCGGTAGAAGCCGCGGCGGTGGTTCCACAGCTCCGTGAGGTGCGAGCCGTCGGGCCTGGGGACGACATGGTCGATCTGCTTGCGCTCACCCGCCGTACGCCGCTTCTCCTCGTCGACGAACGGCGTCGCGGACAGCAGCAGGCCGGCGACCCGGTCCTGATGACGGGCGGCGAGTTCCACCGCGATCACCCCACCGGTGTGGTGCCCGACGAGATGGAACCGCTCCAGCCCCAGCGCCTCGATGAGCGCGTCGGCGGCATCGGCGAACCGCTCGATCGAATGCGGCCCGTCGGGCTTCGCGGAGGCGCCGTAGCCCAGGGTGTCCATGGAGATCGCCCGGTGCGTGGCGCCGACCAGCGGCAGCACGTCGAGGTACTCGGTCCAGGAGCGGGGGGTCTGGTGCAGCATCAGTACGGGTTCGCCCGCGCCGCACTCGACGTAGTGCAACTGGCCGAAGGGGCTGGGCGCGTAGCCCTTCCGCAGGGTGTTGGTCATCGGTGACCCGCCTTTTCCGAGAGTGGGTTGGTGGTGCGTTGTCGGCTGCGGGTGCGTCGTGGCTGGTCGCGCCCACGCGGCGGTAGCCGCAAATTCAATACAGCCCCGCGCCCCTAGGTATGCGACCGGCGCCGATCGCTTTTAAGGGGCGCGGGGAACTGCGCGACCAGCTCCCACCAGCCCGCAGCCGACAACGCACCCCTTGAACTAAGGCACCTTGAGGGAGAGCGCCGGCAGTACGGAGGCGCCGACGGCCTCGATCAGGTCGATGGGCGGGGTGTAGGAGCCGACCTGTTGCAGCAACACCCCGGACACTCCGGCGGAGTTGAGGGCGCGGAGTCGTCCCGCGATGTGCTCTGCGGTGCCGAACAGGCAGAACTCCCGGGCGAATTGGACCGCCGCCTCGTCGCTGATCCACTCCGAGCAGATGTCCACGGCGGCCTTCCAGTCCTCGGCGTGCACGAGGTCCGGGTGGACGCCCTCGACGGTCGCGGGAACGTCGACGTCGATGCCCGCGAGGGCCAGGAAACCTGCTCCGCCGTTCTGGGCGATCGACGCGCAGATGGGCTTGAGGAGGCGGGCCTCGGCCTCGATGTCGTCCGTCACCGCGCAGAACGCGGAGACGGTCAGGGGCAGGGCGTCGGCGTCGCGGCCCGCCGCCTCGGCGCCCTCGCGCACCCGGGCCGTGGCGCTCGCGAGCGTCCTCGGGGAGATGCCGCTCAGCAGGATCACGCCGTCGGCGATCTCGCCCGCGAGCCGCAGGTTCTTCGGCCCGCTCGCGGCCAGGTGCAGGGGCACCTCGGGGCGCGGATCGCGCAGCCGGGACCTGGCCCTGCCCTCGAAGTCCCACTCCTCGCCGTCCAGCAGCGCCCGCAGCATGCGCAGCCCTTCACGCATCGCCGCCGAGGTGGTCTGGCGCAGTCCGACGGGCCCCACCGAACTGTTCCCCACCCCGAGTCCGAGCGTGAACCTGCCGGGTGCCAGCTCGGCCACACTGCGCGCGGCCGAGGCGACGACGGCCGGGTGCCGGGTCGCCAGGTTGGTGACGGCGGTGCCCAGCCCGATCCGCTCGGTGCCCAGGGCGGCGGCGGTCAGCGTGGTGAACACGTCCCGCCACAGCAGCTGGGAGTCGGGGAACCAGACGTCGGCGAAGCCCGACTCCTCGGCGCGGCGCACGGTTTCGAGGACGCGGTCGGCCCGGTCGCAGGGAGGTACACGGACTCCGACGTGCAGCGGGACCGGTGCCGCGTCCTGCGACGGGGGCCGTCCGTCGCCCGTGAGTGGTCGTCCCTGTTCGTCCTGTCCGTCCTGTGCGTGTCTGTCTGGAAGAGCGCTCATGGTCGGGAGCGTAGGGAGGGCCGTGGCCCCGGCCCCATGGGATCGGTCCGGCCAGCGGGACGCACTGCTCCGCGAGCGGCGGAATCACTCCACGAGGAGTGGACGCAGTGTCCTGTGGGCGATCCGCAGGCCCTGTTTCACCCTCTCCGGACTGCCGGACCAGACGGGGTCCTCGTGTTCGACGGAGAGGGTGCCCGTGTATCCGAGTTCGTGGAACCGGTCGACGACGCGGCGCCAGTCCACCTCGCCCAGGCCGGGCACACGGTAGCGCCACCAGCCCGTCTCCCAGGGGTTGCCGCCCTTGTTCACGGTGCCGAAGAAGCCGAACCGGTCCCGCCTGCCGGGGAAGGTCTCCACGTCCTTGGCCTGGGTGTGGACGATCCGGTCGATGTACGGCTCGATGGTCGTGAGGGGGTCGATGCCCAGCCAGGTGAGGTGAGAGGGGTCCCAGTTGAGGTAGAACCCGAGGCCGAACATCCACTCCCACAGCTCGGGAGAGTAGGCGAGGTTGCCCGGATAACCGTCGGGGTGCCAGCCCTCCATCACACAGTTCTCGATCACGATCCTGACCCCGCGCTGCGTCGCGTGGTCCACCAGCTCGGGCAGGATCTTCTCGCCCTCGCGCAGGTTCTCCGCGACGCTGAGCCCCGGATCGCGCCCGATGAACGTGCCGACCGAGTCCACGCCCAGCCGCGCCGCCACATCGATCACGAGCTTGAGGTGGGTCCGGATCGCCTCCCTGGCCACGGGGTCGGGGTGCAGGTTGTTCTCGTAGTAGGCCAGCGAACTGATCTCCAGGCCGGTGCGGTGCAGCAGTTCACGGGTGGCGTCCTCGGCGGCGTCCGAGAAGGCCACGACGGGCAGATGGGAGGCTTCGAAGTCGCGACCGCGGCCGTCCGGCCACACCGCCACTTCGAGGCTCTGGTATCCCTCGCCGGAGGCCCAGGTGGCGATCTCGTCCAGGGACAGGCCGGGCAGGCACGCTGTCAGGAGTCCAAGCTTCATGGCGCGGGTCCTTCGCTGAGTGACGACTCGGGGAACGGGGGAGTGGGGTGGGAGTCAGCCGTGGACGGTGGTCCACGCGCGCCGGTCCGCCGAGGTCATGACGGCGTCGACGAGGCGGGCGGACCGCAGTCCGTCCAGCACGGTGGGGAGACCGTCGGGGGCCTCGCCGTGGACGGCGGCGTAGGAGTCCTTGACGAAGTGCTCGAAACACTCCAGGTAGCCCTGGGCGTGCCCGGCGGGCACGATCGAGAGCCGGGCCGCGTCGGCGGAGTTGGACGACGGGTCGCGTACCACCGTCTCGGTGCGGTTCCGGTAGCCGAGCCACAGGGATTCCGGCAGTTCCTGGTCGAAGACGGCGCTGGCGTCGGCGCCGTCGAGTTCGAGCCACAGCCGGTTCTTCCGGCCGGCCGAGACCTGGGAGACGGTGGCGGACACCAGCACTCCGTCCGTCGTACGCCCGAGAACGCCCAGTGCGTCCTCCGTCGCGACCGGGACGCGTGACGAGCCGGCGGGAGCCCGGCCCGAGAACGACGGGCCTCCGGCGGCGGGCCGCTCGGCCACCGTCGTGGTGGCCTCGGCCAGTAGCTCGGCGAGCCGGACCCCGGCCACCCATTCCACCAGGTCGAACCAGTGCGAGCCGATGTCGGCGAATGCCCGTGAGGCGCCCCCTAGCGCCGGGTCCACCCGCCAGTTGGTGTGCTCGGGGGTGAGCAGCCAGTCCTGCAGATACGAACCGTGCAGCAGCTGCCAGGGGCCGAAGTCGCCCGCCGAGACCCGGGCCCGCAGTTCGCGGACCACGGGGTGGTAGCGGTAGACGAACGGCACGGTGGCGACCAGGCCCGACGCCGCGGCGGTGTCGGCGAGCAGCTGGGCCTCGGCCGCCGACGTGGCGATGGGCTTCTCGCAGATGACGTGCTTTCCCGCCAGCAGCGCGTCGCGGGCCTGGGACACGTGCAGGTGGTTGGGCGTACAGACGTGGACGACATCGATACCGGGGTCGCCCAGGACGGCGTCGACGTCGGGATACGCGACCTCGACCTGCCAGTTCCGCGCCGCCGCCCGGCTCCGCTCCGGTGAGGAGGCCAGGACGCCGACCACTTCCGCGCCGGCCGCGCGTGCGCTGCGTAGATGGACTCCCGCGATCATTCCGGCGCCGAGGACGGCGACCCGAGGTCGCGGTGTCCGTGGACGCCGTACGTGAGTGGTGTCGATGCGGGGGGTGTGCCCAGTCGGGGCGGTCATGCAAGGTCCTTTCGGCAACTGCCGTACGGAACCCGCCTGTACCGGCCTCATCCGCTGCCAACAATATGGGCTGTTGTTCTGTCGGAACACCCCCATGAATATTGTCGTTTCTGGAATATTTGGCCGCCGTCGCCATCCGTCGCCGGCGACATGAGGGAGTCGACATGGCAGCACGACTGGGTGCGCCGGGCAGCGGCTCACGCCGTCACCCCGACGCGGTCCGCAGCCGGATCGCCCGCCTGGTCGCGGCCGGCGAGGCGGCCCACCGCCTCGACCTGGCCCGGCTCACCGGGCTCTCACGGTCCTCGATCCACACGCACGTGCAGGATCTGGTGGACGCGGGTCTGCTGCACGGCGACGACGCCGCGGGCGGCGGCAGGGGCCGGCCGGCACTGCGGCTCTCGCTCGCGGGTGACGCGGGCGTCGTGCTCATCGCCGACCTCTCCGCCTTCTCGGCGCGCTGCGTGGTGGCGGACCTGACCCAGCGGGTGCTCGCCGAACTGACCCTCCCCTGGCGGCTCGTCGAGGGCCCGCAGCCCACCCTGTCGTTCCTGGCGGACCGGTTCGCCGACCTGCTGACACGGGCCGGCATCCCGGCGGACCGGCCGCGTGTCCTGGTCGTCGGCCTGCCGGGCCCGGTGGACGTGGCGCGGGGCATGGCCGTCCGCCCGCCGATCATGCCGGGCTGGGACGGCTTCCCGGTGGCCGAGCGGCTCGCCGCCGCGTTCGACTGCCCTGTCCTGGTCGACAACGACGTCAACCTGATGGCCCTCGGCGAGGCACGCACCGTGCCGCCCGAGCAGCTGCCCGTGCTCTTCGTGACCGTCGGCGCCGGCATCGGGGCCGGGTTCGTGCTCGCCGACGGAACGCTCCACCGCGGCGCCGACGGCGCGGCCGGGGACATCGGGCACATCCGCGCCCCCGGCGCCGACGACGTGGTGTGCCGGTGCGGCAAGGTCGGCTGTGTCGAGGCCCTGGCGTCCACCGGGGCACTCGCCCGGCGCCACGCGCCGACCGGTGCGGCGGACGGCGACGACGCGTCGGCGGGCACGGCGGGCACGGCGGCGGACGACGCCGCGATGCGGGCCTTCCTGGGGCGGCTGCGTGACGGTCTGCCGGACGAGCTGCGGGCGGTCCGGGAGGCGGGGGCCACGCTGGGGGAGGTCGTCGCCCTGTGCATCCACATGCTGAATCCGCGTCATGTCGTCGTCGGCGGCGAGGTCGTGGAGGCGAGCGACGATCTGCTCTCCGCGGTACGCGGTGTGGTGTACCGGCAGGCCCTGCCGCTCGCCACCCGTGAACTGACCATCACCCGCAGCGTGTTGGGGCGGGACGCGTCGATGGTCGGGGCGATGGTGCTCGGCGTCGAGCACCTGCTGTCGCCGACCGGGATCGGCCGCTTCCTGGACCAGGACACCGGACACGGCACCGCGCGAGGCGCACACCCGGCGAGGTGACGGGCCCTTCACCGAGTCGTTCACCCGGAGGTCCGTTCACCGGAACATCACGCTTCTACGCTCCACACGGAGGCCACTAGCTTCCAACACGTCTCGCACGTCCGGTCTCATCCACCCGGCGGATTCGCTCCGCGCGAACCAGACTTGGGAGACACGGTGAACCAACCCACCCCTCGTGCACACATCGGCGTCGTCGGGGCCGGCGTCGTCTTCGACGCGTACGCCCAGGGGCTTGCCTGGTACGGCGATCTGCCCGTCGTCCGGGTCGCCGACATCGACGTCGGCAGGGCCCGCGCCAAGGCGGAGCTGTACGGCATCGCCGCGTACGGCACCCCCGAGGACCTCTACGCGGACCCGGACGTGGACGTCGTCGTCAACATCACGCCCCCCGTCGCCCACTGGGAGGTCACCCGGGACGCCCTCGCCGCGGGCAAGCACGTGTACAGCGAGAAGCCCCTCGCGGCGACGGCCGAACTCGCCCGTGCCAATCTCGACCAGGCGCGGGCCGCCGACCGGGTGCTCGCCGGCGCCCCCGACACCTTCCTCGGCACGGCCGGCCAGACGGCCCGCGCGGCCGTCGACCGCGGTCTGATCGGCACTCCGTTCGCCGCGACGTCCTTCGTCCGGTCGCCCAGGGTCGAGACGAAACACCCCAACCCCGCGTTCTTCTACCAGCCCGGAGGCGGACCGACCCTCGACTGGGGCCCCTATCACGTGGCCGCCCTGGTGAACCTGCTCGGGCCCGTCGCCGAGGTCGTCGGGGCCGGCGCGATCCCGAGTCCCCGGATCACCGTCACCGCGCCGGACCGGGTCGTCGACGAGGTCGAGGTGACCGTGCCGACGACCACCGCCTCGATCCTGCGCACGGTCTCCGGCGTGATCGTCTCGACCCTCTACAGCTTCGACATCTGGGACATGACGCTGCCCCACATCGAGGTGTACGGCACCGAAGGCACGCTGAACATCCCCAACCCGAACCACCACGACGCCCCCGTCCTCGTCAAGCGCCGTACGGACGCGGACTGGTGGGAGCTTCCCCCGGTGCTCCCGCCGACCTGCGACCCGGCCGTACGGCTCTTCCGCGGGCACGGTGTGAACGACCTGGTCGAGTCGCTGAGCGGCGAACCCCTGCGCGTCTCGGGCGAGTTCGCGCTGCACGTCCTCGAAGTCCTCGAGGCGATCGAGCAGTCGACCTTCGCCGGCGGGGTGCGTGCGATCAAGAGCACGGCTGTGCAGCCCGCGCCGGTCGCGGTTCCCGACTCCGACTCGGCCCGGACTCCGTTCTCCGCCTGAGTTTTCCCATCCGGCCCCGCACGCCGGCCGCGGACGCGTGTATCAGCGGTTTCGCGTACCAGCACGACCCACCCTCGAAAGGAACTCCCATGCAGCGTGCGATTCGCACGGTGGCACTCACGACGGCGGCCGTACTCGCCGGCGCCGGTGTCACCGCGTGCGGCGGCGGCTCGACCTCCTCGTCCGGTGCCGACACCATCACCTACTGGGCGACCAACCAGAGCGCCAGCCTCGACGCGGACAAGAAGATCCTCCAGCCGGAGATCGACAAGTTCACGAAACAGACCGGCGTCAAGGTCAAGCTGGAGGTCGTTCCCTCCGCCGACCTGCTCAACCGCATCCTCGCGGCGACGACCAGCGGCAAGGGCCCCGACGTCCTGAACATCGGCAACACCTGGTCCGCCTCGCTGCAGGCCAGCGGAGCCTTCGTGGCGTGGGACAAGGCGAAGCTGACCGAGGTCGGCGGCGCGTCCCGCTTCCTGCCGACGGCGCTGAAGTCGACGGGCGCCACCGGCGAGGACCCGATGAGCCTGCCGCTCTACACCAACGCGTACGAGCTGTACTACAGCAAGAAGCTGTTCGAGGCGGCCGGGATCAGTGCGCCGCCGAAGACCTGGAGCGAGTTCGTCTCCGTCGGGCGCAAGCTCACCAAGGACACCGACGGCGACGGCACGACCGACCAGTGGGGTCTGGGCATGCAGGGCGCCTCGCCCTCGTTCGCCGCGCACTTCGCGTACATCCTCGGCACCCAGCAAGGAGCCGAGGTCTTCGACGGCCACACCCCGAAGTTCGCCGACGCGGGGATGGTCGACGGGATCGACCAGTGGCTGTCCTGGATGGGCGAGGACGGCATCGCCAACCCCTCGGACGCGGAAGTCGCCGACAAGACCGCGATGACGCGGAACTTCGCGGCGGGCAAGGCCGGGATGATCCTCGCCCAGGCCTCCACCGGCCTGACGCTGAGCCAGTTCGGGACGGCGGCGGACGACTACGGCGTCGCACCCGTGCCCGCCCAGGACTCACCGCCCGCGGGCGGCCAGGACATCGGGTCCTTCGTCGGCGGGATCAACGTGGCGATCTTCAGGAACAGCGGGAACCCCGACGGAGCCACGCAGTTCGTGAAGTTCCTGACCAGCGCCGCCGAGCAGGTGATCCTCAACAAGGTCTACGGGACGCTCCCCTCGGTCACGGACGCCAAGGACCCGGCGTTCGAGACCCCGGCACTGACCGTGGCCCGCGCGACCCTCGCCGACCGGTCCGAGCCGCTTCCGCAGATCACCGAGGAAGCGCAGTTCGAGACCCTGGTCGGCTCCGCGATGAACGCCTTCGCGGCACAGACCGCGACCGGGGACCAGCCCGGGAAGGCCGCGATCCGGAGCGAGATGGACGCGGCGAACCAGAAGCTCGAAGCCGGCAGCTAGGAGCTTCCCGATGGCAGTCATCACTCCCTCCGGGACACGTGAGAGCCCCGAGGCCCCGGACAAACCGCCACAGCCCCAACGCGGACGCGCCAAGGGAAGCCGCCGCTGGATCCCGTACGCCTTCCTGCTCCCCGCTCTGGCGCTCGAACTGCTCATCCACTTCGTGCCCATCGTGCTCGGCACGGCGATGAGCGTGCTGCGGGTGACGCAGTACCAGATCAGCCACTGGTGGGAGGCGCCCTTCACGGGCCTCGGGAACTTCAGGATCGTCCTGGACCTAGACGGCCCCACGGGCAGGTCCCTGCTCCAGTCGTTCCTGGTCACCCTCGCCTTCACGGCCGTCGTCCTGTCCGCGACCTGGCTCATGGGCATGGCGGCGGCGCTCGCCCTGCAACGCCCCTTCCGCGGCCGGGGCCTGCTGCGGACGCTGTTCCTCGTGCCCTACGCCCTGCCCGCGTACGCCTCGGTCATCACCTGGCGTTTCATCTTCCAGCGCGACAACGGCATGCTCAACCATCTGCTCGGCCAGGCCGGGCTGACCGACGGCAACCCGTTCTGGCTGATCGGCCAGAACGCGTTCTGGGCGGAGTGCGTCGTCGCCGTCTGGCGCATGTGGCCGTTCGCCTTCCTGTTCCTGATGGCCGGCATGCAGGCGATCCCGCAGGACGTGTACGAGGCGTCGAGCATCGACGGAGCCGGCCCCTGGCGGCAACTGCGGTCCATCACCCTGCCGTTGCTCTCGCCGGTCAACCGGGTGCTGGTGCTCGTCATGTTCCTGCACACCTTCAACGACTTCAGCACGCCGTACGTCCTGTTCGGCGCCGGGGCCCCGCCCGCGGGGGACCTCATCTCCGTGCACATCTACGAGAGTTCGTTCGCCACCTGGAACTTCGGCCTCGGCTCGGCCATGAGCGTCCTGCTCCTGCTGTTCCTGCTGCTGGTCAGCGCCTGCTACTTCGCCCTCACCCGGAGGACCGGCCATGACAAGGACAAGCCATGACTCATGACACCCCGGGCTACCGGCTGTTCCGGTACGTCACGCTCACCCTGCTGGCGCTGTTCGTCGCGACCCCGCTGTACGTCATGGTGACCTCGTCGCTGAAGTCGCTCCCGGACGTGCAGGGCGAGTTCACCTGGATTCCCGCCTCGCCGACGCTGAAGTCCTTCGTCGACATCTGGCACACCGTGCCGCTGGCCCAGTACTTCGTGAACTCGCTGATCGTGGCCGTGACCGCCACGGTGCTCTCGGTGCTGGTGGCGGTCTTCGCCTCCTACGCGATGAGCCGGTGGAACTTCCGCGGCGGCAGCACCTTCAAGGGCGCGGTGCTGGCCACCCAGATGTTCCCCGGAATCCTGTTCCTGTTGCCGCTGTACCTGCTGTTCGTCTACGCCGACCAGAACTTCGGCACCGACCTCGTCGGCACCCGCACCGGCCTCACCCTCACCTATCTGACCTTCTCCCTGCCGTTCGCGGTGTGGATGCTGGTCGGATACTTCGAATCGGTGCCGCGCGAACTCGACGAGGCGGCGAAGATGGACGGCGCGGGGCCGCTGCGCACACTGCTGCAGATCATCGTGCCCGCCGCGACACCGGGCATCGTCGCCGTGTCGATCTACGCCTTCATGACGGCCTGGGGCGAGGTGCTCTTCGCCTCGGTCCTCACCAGCGAGCAGACCCGCACCCTGGCCATCGGCCTCCAGGCCTACTCCACCGAGGTGAACGTCTACTGGAACCAGATCATGGCCGCCTCCCTGGTCGTGTCCGTCCCGGTGGTCGCCGGATTCCTGCTCCTCCAGCGCTACCTCGTCGCCGGATTCACCGCAGGGGCAGTCAAGTGACGTACTCGAAAGGGGAGTTGGACATGCCCGCCATCGGTCTGCAGCTGTACACCCTGATGGACGTCCTGGCGGACCGTCCCGCCGCGCTCGCCAGGGTCGCCGGACTCGGCGTGACCACGGTCGAGCCCTTCCGGCTGGGCCGCAGCGACCTGGACCGGGCCGCACGCCTCGCCGAGGCCCGCGCCCTGAAGGCCGACATCGACGCCGCCGGACTGACGGTGTCCTCCACCCACGCCCGGCTCCCGGACGCGGAGGACCCCGGCTGGTTCTTCGAGGAGCTGGCCGAGCTGGGCGCCCCCGTCGCCATCGCCTCCACCCCGGACGCGCTCCCCGGATTCACCCGGGACGCCCTGGTCTCCACGGACGGAGTGCTCCGGTACGCCGACCGGTTGAACGCCCTGGCCAAGGCGGCGGCCACGCACGGTCTGCGGGTCGGCTACCACAACCACGAATGGGAGTGGACCCGGCTCGACGACGGCCGCTACGGCTACGACGCGCTCTGGGACGCCCTCGACCCGTCGGTCGTCGCCGAGGTCGACCTGTACTGGGCGCAGACCGCCGGTCAGGTGCCCGCCGAGGTGGTCGCCAGGCTCGGCGAACGGGTGCGACTGGTCCATGTGAAGGACGGACCGGCGGTCCGCGGCGAGCCGCAGGTCGCGGCCGGCCGGGGCACGGTGGCGCTGGCCGACGCCCTCGACGCCGGCCGGGACTCGATCCGTGCGCACATCATCGAGGCGGACGGGATCGCCGAAGGGGCGGACATCTTCGACCTGGTCGCCGACAGCGTGGCCTGGCTCAAGGCACGCGGGGCCGGCCCGGAGTGAGCCGCACTGCGACGCGCGGGGCCACTTCGGGTGTCATCCGGGGTGGCCCCCGACGCGGTCCCAGGTGCCGGCCGTCACACCGCGCTCCCGCAGCACGGCCTTGCGGATCTTGCCGGTCTCGGTGAGCGGCAGTTCCGCCACCGTCTCGACGTACCGGGGCACGGCGAACGCGGGCAGCTCCCGCGCGCAGTGCCGGGCCAGATCCGCCGGATCCAGTGCGCCGCCCGCCCGGACCACCACCGCGACCATCACCTCGTCCTCGGCCAGTTCGGAGGGGACCGGGAACGCGGCGGCCTCGGCGACCGCCGGATGGGAGCGGACCACCGACTCGACCTCGCCGGAGGAGATGTTCTCGCCCCGGCGGCGGATGACGTCCTTGATGCGGTCGACGAAGCGGTACCAGCCGTCGGGTTCACGGATCACCCGGTCGCCGGTGCGGCGCCAGGAGTCGGAGGGCAGTGCGGGGCCGTCCAGATAGCCGGTCGAGAAGGCGTTCAACCGGTGGCTGCGGACGAGGAGTTCGCCGGGTGTCCCGTCCGCGACCGGTGCCAGGTCTTCGTCCACGACCTGCGCGGAGAAGCCCTCGCGCAGGGTGCCCATGTACCCGGGCCGGTACTCCTCGGGCGTGGACCCGAGGACGAGGTTCGTCTCCGTGGACCCGAACCCGTCGACGAGGGTGACACCGAAGCGCTCCCGGAAGGCCTCCCAGGCGGCGGCCGGGGTCGCCGGGGACAGACCGCACCGCACCCGGTGGGCGCGGTCGTACGGCCCCGGCGGCTGCGCGAGGAGCATGGACGCCATCGCGCCGAGCAGATGGACGACCGTGGCACCGGAGTCCGTCACCCGCGACCAGTACCGCGAGGCGGAGAAGCGGGCCTCGACCGTGCAGCTCGCGCCCACCGTCATCGCCTGCGCCAGAGTGTTGAGGGCGTTGGTGTGGAACAGGGGGAGGGCGGTGTGGAGCGTGTCGTCGGCGGTGAGGCGCAGTGCGTCCGCCACATTGAGGCCCCAGTGGACGAACTGGCCCTGGGGGCAGCGGACTCCGCGTGACGTCCCCGTGGTGCCCGAGGTGAAGAGGACGGCGGCTGTGTCCTCCGGTCGGACCGGGGCAGGCGGGAGCGGGGCGGTGACACCGGGCGCGGGGACATCCGCCTCGCCCGCCGTCCACACCACGCCCCGGTGTCCCGCCTCGACCGCGAGGAGCGCCAACTCGGGCTCGGCGTACAGGAATCGAGGCCGCGCCTCGTCCAGTACGTGCCGTAGGGAGCGCCCCCGCAGCGCGGTGTTCAACGGCACCACGACCGCGCCCAGCCAGGCGCAGCCGAGGACCAGGTCGACCAGCTCGATCCGGTTGGACAGCAGGGCCGCGATCCGGTCGCCGGGCCGGCAGCCCTGTGCGGCGAGTGCTCCGGCCATCGTGGCCGTGGCCTCGCGGGTCTCGGCGTACGTCCGTGTCGTGTCCCCGATGCGCAGGAAGACCCGGTCGCCGAACGTGCCGGCCGCCGCGTCGACGAGTTCCGGCAGGGTCGAGATCAACGCAACACCCCGGCCTGGTACAGCAGTTGCAACCGCTCGGGCGAGATGCCCGCCACCTCCCTCAGCACCTCCTCGGTGTCCGCGCCGAGCAGGGGAGCGGGTCTGCGGATTCCGCCCGGTGTCCGGGTGAGCCGGATCGGCACGCCCTCCTGGAGGAAGGCGCCCGCGGCCGGGTGCTCGACCCGGACGTAGAAGCCGCGTGCTCTCAACTGCGGGTCGTGCTCGACGAGTTCACGCCCGTCCTGCACCGCCCCGGCGGGCACCCCGCGCTCCTGCAACAGCTCGGCGGCGGCGTCGGCGGGCAGGGTGCGCGCCCACTCGCCGAGGACACCGTCGACCAGGGCGCTCTCCTTCCGGCGCCCCTCGGCCGTCGACAGCCGTGCGTCGGAGGCGAGTTCGAGACGCCCGATCACCTCGCACAGGCCCGCCCACTCCTCGTCCGAGCGCACACTGACCGCCAGCCAGCGGTCCGCGCCCAGGCTCCGGTACACGCCCTGCGGACTCCAGCGGGGGTGCGAGTTGCCCATCGGCGACCGTGCGGAGGTGAGGACGCTCGTGCCCATGTGGGCGGCGATCGCCTCCAGTTGGGACAGGTCGATGTGCTGTCCCCGGCCGGTCTCGGCCCGGTGCTCCAGCGCGGCGACCGTGGCCAGCGCGCCCTGGAGGCCCGCGACGATGTCCCCGTGGCCGTAGATGACGCCCACGACGTCGTCCGGTCCCCAGCCGGTGAGTCCGGTCAGCCCGCCGGCCGCCGAGACCGTGTCGGCGTACGACACCCAGTCGGCGCGCGGACCGGTGTGGCCCATGCCCGACATGCTCACGTAGACGATGCCGGGGTTGATCTCGCGCAACGTCTCGTAGCCGAGGCCGAGCTTCTTCATGACCGAGGCGCTGAAGTTCTCGACGAGGACGTCGCAGTTGGCGACGAGGTCGCGCAGCACCGCCACGCCCTCCTCGGTCCGGGTGTCCAGCGCGATACCGCGCTTGTTCCGGTTGACCTCGTTGAAGTAGCCGTTGGTGTCCGGGTCCGTGTGCGGGCCGCGCGAGAGGTGCATGAAGGGCGCGAACCGGGTGGGGTCGGGACGCCCGGCGGACTCGACCTTGATGACGTCGGCGCCGTGGTCGGCCAGGACCTTCGTGCAGTACGGGCCGGCCAGCACCCAGGTCAGGTCCAGGACCCGTACGCCGTCCAGGGCGGCCAGGGTGGGGGAGTCGGCGACGACCGCTCGTACCGTGCGCGGCTCGTCCAGTAGTGGCTGGTCGGCGCCCGGGCCCGGCACGGCCAGCGAGCTGATCCGGTGGCCCTCCGGGAACGCGAACGGGAAGCCCAGGTCGGTGCGGCCCTCCACCTCCGTGAAGAAGCCGCGCGCGGTGAGCTGGGGGTTGTCCGGCAGTTCGGCGGGCAGGTCAACGGCCGCCCACGGCAGCTTCCGGGACTGGGCCCGCTCCGCGAACTCCGCCTTGGGCCACCTGCCGATGAAATCCTGGACGACCTTGAAGACGTGCGCCTGGTGGGTCTTGCGCTCGACGGGGTCCTGCCATCTCGGTTCCGTGAGGTCGGCCGCCGAGTCCTCCTCGACCAGCCAGGCCAGCAGCGCGTCCCACATGCGCGGGCTGCCGCCGAGCCCGCCGCCCAGGTAGCCGTCGGCGGCCCGGAACAGCCCGTGCGGGACGAGCGGGTGCACGCGTCCCGGGCGGGGCGGCACCCGGTCCTCGTGCAGATAGGCGAGGGCGCCCGCCTCCAGGGCCGCGGCGACGCACGCCTGCGCGGAGACGTCGATCAGCTGGCCCGGCCCCCGGCGACGCGCCCGTAGACCCAGCAGGACGGCGATCGCCGCGTTGACGCCCGCGAGGTGCTCCGCCTGGTTCTCGGGCAGCCGCAGCGGCGGGCCGTCGGGGTCGCCGACCTGGGCGAGCATCCCGCCCGTCGCGGCCACCACGAGATCGCCGCCCTGCCAGTCGCTGCGCGGCCCGACGAGACCGAACGGGGTGACCCGGACGTGTACGAGGTGATCGAGCCCCTCGGCGAGCGTCCGCACCCCGCCCGCCGTCCCGTCGAGGACGGCGTCGGCGCCCGCCAGCAGCCGACGCAGGGCGTCCGTGCCCTCGGGGGTGCCCCGGTCGAGGGTCACCGAGCGTTTGCCTGCGTGCCAGTGGGCGAAGTCGTGGCCGTCGGGTCCGTGCCGGTCGGGGTCGCCCTCCGGGGGCTCCACCAGCACCACCTCGTAGCCGAGGCCGACCAGCAGCCGGCCGGCGAAGCGGGTGAAGGGGCTGGTCAGCTCGATGACACGCGGGACTGTCCCGCTTTCGCATGCGGTCACGTCTCCTCCGCCTCTCCGACCTCAGCCGTGGCGCTGGTTCAGGAAGCCTGTCACGACCGCGTGGTAGTCGTACGGCCGTTCCTCCTGCGGGTGGTGGGAGACCTCGCTCATCACATACAGGTTCCCCTTCGGGATCATGCGCGCCAGCATCAGCGGATAGTCCGGGGTCAGGAAGGCGTCGTGCATCCCCCACAGGAAGAGCACCGGCGCGGTGATGCGGCCGAGTTCGGCGGTCAGGTCCTGCCAGTCGCCGCGCGGGTTGTCCGACGCCCCGGCGAGTGCCGTCTCCTCGGGGTCGAGGCTCTGCTCGTAGCGCAGGGTCACCGTGCCCTCGGGGACGGCGTCCGCGTCGTACCACTCCAGGCGGGCGATCAGCTCCCGCATCTTCTGCCGGGACGGGCCGGTGCCGCCGTAGTAGACGTCGCGGGCGTTGCGGCCACGGCGACCGCCCTCCGGGAGCGGGGCGAGCGGGCCGTAGAAGACGGGCATGCTGCCGGTGATCACCAACGACCGTACGCGCTCGGGGTACTTGGCTGCCAGGTTGAGGGCGATCGTGCCGCCCCAGGAGTTGCAGACGAAGTCGGCGCGCTCCACGCCGAGGGAGTCCAGCAGGGCCACCGTCTTCGCGGCGTGGTAGTCCCACATCGGGCCCTCGATGACGGGTTTCGCGGACTTGCCGTACTGCAGGATGTCGACCAGGAAGCACCGGCGGTCCTCGGCGAACAGCGGCGCCACCTGGCCGAAGTCCGACCAGCCGGTGCAGCCGGGGCCGCCGCCGTGCAGGAAGACCGTGGGGCTGCCCCCGGGTTCGCCGAGTTCGATGTAGTGGTAGTCGACGCCGTCCGCCGCCGCGTAGGCACCCTTCGGCGGGGCCTGAATGTCCATGAGGTCCATGACGTCCATGTGATCCATGCTCCGATCGTCCGGTGGGAGCGCCGTCCGCCCAAGGGAACGGGTCCGCTCAACGGGCCATTGGTCAAAGGGCGGTTGGTCAACTGCGGGCGTGTTCAGCCCAGTTCGAGGACGACCTTGCCGATGGCCTCGCCGCTGCGCAGCCGGGTCACCGCCTCGGCGAGCCGCTCGGGGGAGTGGCGTTCGATGGGCAGGGTCAGTTCGCCCGAACTCAGCTCCGCCAGCAGCCGTTCGGCGTCGGCGGCGACCTCCCGGCCGCGTGTCATCAGGTTCACGGGCAGCAGCGACACGTCGGCCAGCAGGAAGTCCGCGAGATCCACGCCGAATTCGCGCCCGGCGGTGTAGCCGACGAGGACGGCACGTCCGCGCGGGCGCACCAGATCGAGGGCGTCCCGCAGGACGGGCCCGCCGACGGTGTCGATGAGCGCGTCGATCGGCCCGCCCACCGACTCGGGGGACAACTCGGCTGCCAGCACCGCCTTGGCGGACGGGGGCACATGGTCCAGCTTCGCCGGCCGGCCGACCACGCCGATCACCTCGGCCCCGGCCCGCGCCGCGACCTGCACCGTCAGGGAACCCACCGCACCGGCCGCCCCGGTCACCAGAACCCGCTCGCCCGGCCGTACGGCGGCGACGGAGTGCACGGCCGCCCAGGCCGTGCCGGCCGGGGAGAAGAAACCGCACGCCAGCGCGGGGTCCGTGCCCGCGGGCACCGCCTTCACGGCCGCGTCCGGCACCACGACGTGCTCCGCCCAGCAGCCGTCCCGCCGCAGCCCCACCCCCTTGCCGTTGACCCTGACCAGGCTCCCCTCGGGATGCGTGTCCGAACTCAGCACGATCCCGCTGCCGTTGGTGCCCGGCACCACCGGAAGGTCGGGCAGGATCCCGAACCTCCCGTCGACGATGTTGAGATCGAGGTGGCCCACCTGCGCCGCCAGCATCCGTACGACCGTCTGGCCGGGCGCGGGCGAGGGCATCGGCCGCTCGACCAGCCGGGGCAGGGAGCCGAACTCCTCCAGGACCAGGGCGCGTGACGTGTCCGCCGTTGCATACTCGCCGCTCACAGCTTCACTCCGTATCGACGCAGGACGCGGGACGCGACGATCCGCAGCACGCGGTCGAAGACGAACCCGAGGATGCCCAGGGTGATGATCCCGACGAAGACCCAGTCGATGCGGCCGTAGTTGCGGGAGGTCCAGATCAGCGAGCCGAGCCCCACCTGGGCGGCGACGATCTCCGCCGAGACGATGGTCAGGAAGCTGTTGCCCATCGCCAGGCGTGCCCCGGTGACGATGTGCGGCACCGTCGACGGCAGCACGATCCCGGTCAGGATCTGACGGCGGCCGGCGCCCAGGCTCGCGGCGGCCCGCAGCTTCGACTCGCTCACCGCCATCACCCCGGCACTGGTGTTGAGGATGACGATGAAGACCGACGTGTAGAAGATCAGCACGACCTTCGACGACTCGCCGATGCCCAGCCACACCACCGCCAGGGTCACGAAGGCGACCGGCGGGATGAACCGGAAGAACTCGATGTAGGGCTCCAGGAGTTGGCGCACGATCCGGATCTGCCCGATGAGCAGCCCGACCGGTACGCCCACAAGGAGCCCGAGCCCCCAGCCGATCAGGATCCGGCGGCTCGACGCGATGACCGAGTTGGTGAGTGTGCCGTCGGCAGCCAGATCGCCGGCCGCCGACAGGGTCTCCCGGGGGGACGCCACGAGCGAGGGGCCGTAGTGCGTCGCCAGCAACTGCCAGACGGCGATGCCGAGCAGCACGGACACGACATAGAGGCCTGCCGTACGCAGGCCCAGCCGGGCCGCGCCCGCCGGACGGCGTTCGACGCGCTGCTTCGGAGCGGTGTCGAGGGTGGCGGTGGTCACAGGTCCTCCTCAAGGGCGAGCCCCTGGTCGCGCAGGGCCTTGCGCACCTCTTCGCCGATGTCCTGGCGGAGGCGGTGGCGCAGTTCGGCGGCGGACGGGTCGGTGACGTCCCGGGGCCTGGGCAGGTCCACCGGATAGACCGACTTGATCGACGCGGCCGGGCCCGCCGTCATCACGGCGATCCGGTCGGCGAGGAGGATCGCCTCGTCGATGTCGTGCGTGACGAACACGACCGTGCAGCCCGACACCCGCCGGATACGGTCCATCTCCTCCTGCATCACCTGCCGGGTCTGCGCGTCCAGTGCCCCGAACGGCTCGTCCATCAGCACGACGCTCGGCCGGTTGGCCAGCACCCGCGCGATCTGCACGCGCTGCCGCATACCGCCCGACAACTGGCCCGGGAACTTGTCCGCGCAGTGCCGCAGCCCGACCAGGCCCAGGTACTCGTCGGCGAGTGCCGACTGCTCGGCACGTGAACTCCCGCGCATCCGGGGCCCGAACGCCACGTTCTGGCGGACCGTCAGCCAGTCGAAGAGGGCCTCGCTGCTCTGGAACACCATCCCGAGTTCCGGGTCGGGTCCGGTCACCGGGGCGCCGTCGACGGTGAGGCTGCCGTCGTGCGGGGCGACGAACCCGGCCAGCGCGGACAGCAGGGTGGACTTGCCGCACCCGCTCGGCCCGAGCAGGCACAGGAACTCTCCGGCGGCGATGTCGAGCGACACGTCCCGTACGGCGTGGAAGGAGCCGAACCGGATGTCGACCCCCTCGACGCGAACGGCCGCACCGCGCCTGCCCGCTGCCGGGGCGCGCGTCGGTTCGGCCTCCATGGCCTTCGTCATCACGATCCCTTCGTCTGCCGGTGGCTGACCACCGGGTGTTCGACAGGTCATCGGCGGGGTGCGGGCCCCGGGAGGTCGAAATGTAGGTCAGGGCGCCGCACACGCGCACGGGTGCGGGTCCGCTGAACGGGACGCCGGGTGACCGGGGCGTGCGGTCTGTTCAGCGGAACGGGTCCGTTGGCGGACCCGGCGCCACGGCCGATGCTCGACGCCATGTCCCGACGGCAGCAGACGCCAGCAGGAGGTCACGCACGATGACGACGGGTGAGACGACGGGTGGAGGATCGCTCGCCCCCCGCAGGACGGGCCGGGCGAAGCGCACGGCGACGGGAGCGCCGGGCCGGCAGGACTGGTCGACGTGGCCCCACTACGACGCCGCAGGGTCGGGCTTCCGCGGGTACTGGTATCCGGTCACCTGGGCCAGCCACATCACGGAGAAACCGCTCCCGTTCACGATCTGCGGCGAGAAGATCACGCTGATCCGGGACGCGGGCAAGGCGTACGCGCTGCACAACCGCTGCCCCCACCGGGGCGTACCGCTCTCCGAGGGCGACCAGCAGTTCCCCGGCACCGTCAGCTGCCCATACCACGGCTGGACGTTCGATCTGCCCACCGGCAAGCTGGCCGCGGTCATCACCGACGGCCCCGGCTGCCGGCTGACCGGCAAGGTCGAGGTACGGACGTACGCCGTCGAGGAGCGCCTCGGCATGGTGTGGGTGTACATCCCCCTCGCCGACGAGGAACCCCACCCCATCGACACCCAGCTGCCCGAGGAACTCGTCGGCAACGGCTTCGTGATGGGCGGCCGGATCGAGCCGCGCGGCGGCAACTGGCGCTTCGCCTGCGAGAACGGCTTCGACGAGGGCCACGCCAAGTACCTGCACCGCACGGCCCTTTGGCGCCTTTTCAAGCCGATGCCCACCTGGAACATCACCCGGATCGTGCCCAAGGGCCGCTGGATCTTCCGGGTCCAGGACGAGGTGTACTGGGAGGCCGACTTCCCCGGTGTGGGCCACTGGTCCAACAAGCGCTGGTGGAAGTACCGGCCGCCGAAGGAAACCTTCAACATCGGCAACACCGGCAAGGCGGACAGCGTCAACCCGACGATCGAGGCCCAGGAGTTCCCCGGCTTCGCGTCCCTGGCGATGCCCGGCATCCTGCGCATCGCCTACCCCAACTTCATCCACTACGAGTTCTACATCCCCGTCGACGCCGACCACCACAACTACGTCGGCGTGATGGTCAACTTCACCGAGGGCTGGCAGACCCTCCGCTTCTACGCCAAGTACCTGGGCGCCATCCGCTGGCTGTTCCACGGTCAGTTCTCGGGTCAGGACGCCTGGATGGTCGACGTCACCGACGCGCCCCCGGAGAAGCTCTACCGCCCCGACATCTCGCTGACCGCCTGGCGGAATCTCAGCGAGGAGGAGTACGGCAAGAAACTGGCCGCGACGGGCGCCGAATCCGCCGAATCCGCCGAGAAGGAGGCGTGAGCGTGCGTACCCTGCTCACCCTGCTGGCCGGGGCCGCGATAGCCATCGGGCTCCCCCTGGCCAAGAAGCGCTTCGCGCGCACCACCATGACCCAGGTCCACAGGATCAACCAATGAGCGCCGATGGCCTCGCGGGCCTCGACACCCGCCGCCGCGCCTGGACCGAGGAGGCCTGGCGGCACATCACCGGCGACCGGCTGCGCGACCTGATCACCGGCCTCGTCGACATCCCGAGCCCGACCGGAGACGAGGCCCCGCTCGCCACCCACATCGCCGAGACGCTCAAGACCTCGGGATGCGATGCCAGGGTCCAGCCGCTGGACGACCGGCAGGCCAACGCCCACGCCCGCCTCCCCGGCGACGGCACCGGCCCCGACCTCATGCTCTACGCACCGATCGACACCCTGACCGTGGGCGAGGAGAGCGAGGATCTGCCCTGGATCGGCCCGGAGTTGAGGGACGACATGCGCCCCCGGGCCACTGTCCAGGGCGACTTGGTGACCGGCCTCGGTGCCTCCAACCCCAAGGGTCACGCGGCCTGCGTGATGATGGCGGCCGAGGCGATCGCCCGCGCCGGCCTCCCGCTCACCGGCGACCTGGTCGCCGCGTTCGGAGCGGGAGGCATGCCCACCAACGCGCGACCGGGCAGTGCGAGGCTCAACACCGGCCAGGGCGTGGGCTGTTCGTTCCTCCTGGAACAGGGCGTGTGGACCGACTACGCGGTCATCGCCAAGCCCGGCTGGACGGTCTCCTGGGACGAGGTCGGCCTCGTCTGGTTCGAGGTCACCGTCCGCGGCACGCACACCTATGTCGGCTCCCGCCACCGCCTCCCGTACGACAACGCCATCGCCCGCGCCGGCGAGGTCGTCCGGTACCTGGAGGAGTGGTTCGCCGAGTACGCCGAGCGGCACACCGGCGGCACGGTCGCCCCGCAGGGCATCGTCTCCTCCGTACGCGGCGGCTGGCCCCGCATGGCCGCCGTCACTCCGGCCGTCTGCACCCTGAGAGTCGACCTGCGGATCGGCCCCGACACGACGCCGATGCGGGCCAAGCGGGAGTTCGCCGCGGCGATCGACGCCGTACGGGAGAAGCTGCCGGGAATCGACGTCAGCACCGAGATGATCCTCACGATCCCCAGCACCCGCACCGACCCCGACAGCTGGATCTGCCGTACGGCCAAGGCGAGTTGGGCCGCCTTCGAGGGCCGGGAGCACGAGGTGATCGCGGGCAACAGCGGGGCCACCGACGCCAACATCCTGCGCGGCCGGGGCATCCCCACCGTCCGGGTCGGCATGCCGAAGGTCGCCGACGCGCCCTTCGAGATCGACTTCGCGCGGGGCATGAACACCGTCTCCGTACGGGCCATGGAGAAGCTGACGCGGCATCTGGTCCGTACGGCGGTCGACACCGTCACCCGGACCCGCGCCGAGCTGGAGGAAGCGGTATGACCGAGATCGTCCTGGGCGTGGGCGCCTCGCACAGCACGCTGATGAACACCCACTGGGAGCAGACCGTTCACAAGGACCGCGCCGAGCGCTTCCGCGACGCGCTGAAGGCCGCGCGCGACGAACTCGCCGCCGCCCGGCCCGACACGGTGATCCTCGTCGGCTCCAACCACTTCCGCGGCTTCTGGCTGGACCTGATCCCCAGCTTCACCATCGGCGTCCGTGAGTGCGTCGCGAGCGGCGAGTCCGGCACCCCGAAGGGCCCGCTGCCGGTGGACGTGCCGCTCGCCCGGCACCTCGCCAACTCCCTTGTGGAGGGCGGCCGTTTCGACGCGGCCTTCTCCGCCCGGCTCCAGATCGACCACGGCCAGTCGCACGCCGTCCAGTACCTCCTCGACGGACTGGACGTGGAACTCGTACCGATCGTGATCAACGTCTTCGCCCCTCCGCTGCCGACCCTGGACCGCTGCGAACAACTCGGGCGCGCGATCCGGGAAGCCGTGCTGGCGTTCCCCGGTGACCGCCGGGTCGCCGTCATCGGTTCCGGCGGGCTCTCGCATCGGCTGCCCTGGCCCGACTGGCGCGAACCGCACGGCGACGACGAGGAGTTCATGGTCGGCGCCTGGCTCGACGGCCGCACCAACTGGCAGGACTACGACGTCCGGCGCCGCGAGATCATCCGCGCCGCCGAGGCCGCGCTCAACCCCGGATGGGACGACGAGTTCCTGTCCCTCGTCGAGCGCGGTGAGACCCACCGCGTCACCGAACTGACCACCGAGGACGTGGAGAAGACGGCCGGCAACGGCGCCCAGGAGATCCGCACCTGGCTGCTGATGACGGCCCTGCTCGACCACGCCCCCGGCCGGCGCCTGGCGTACGAGCCCATGCCCGAGTGGCTCACCGGGATGGCGGTCGCCGTCCTGGACCCCGTACACACCGAGGAGAGGCAGCGATGAGCATCTGGACCGCACTGTCGGGCATCGACTACCGGCACGCGTATGTCGAGACCGGCGACATCAGGACGCGCGCCCTTCAGGCGGGACCTGAGGACGGCGAGCACGTCGTGTTCCTGCACGGCACGACCGGCCACCTGGAGGCGTTCGTCAAGAACATCCCGGTGCACGCCTCGGCCGGCTACCGCTGCCACGCCGTCGACATGCTCGGCCACGGCTACACCGGCAAGCCCGACCGGCCCGGTGAGATCCCGGCGTACGTCGAGCACCTGATGGCGTACCTCGACGCGGTCGGCGCCGAACGCGTCCACCTGGTCGGCGAGTCGCTGGGCGGCTGGGTGTCGTCCTGGGCGGCGAGCGAGTACCCGGACCGGGTCGCCTCGCTGCAACTGCTCTGCATGGGCGGCACGAAGATCAACCCGGCGGTGATGGAACGGCTCAAGGCCTCGACGCGCGCCGCCGCCCTGGAGGACGACATCGCCCTCACCCGGGACCGGCTGCGCCTCCTGTGGGCCGAGTGGGACGACGACCTCGGCAACGAGCTGACCGAGGTGCGGTACGAGATCTACCATCAGCCCGACTTCCAGCGGAACCTGCACAACCTGCTGGCCCTCCAGGAGGTCGACACCCGCGAACGCAATCTGCTCCGGCCGGACCGCATGGCCAGGATCAAGGCACCCACGCTCGTGGTGTGGGCCAACAAGAACCCGTTCGGTGACGTCCCGGAGGCAGAGGCCATCGCCGCCGCCATCCCCGGGGCCCGTCTGGAGATCTTCAACGAGTGCGGGCACTGGCCCCAGCACGAGAAGGCGGACCTCTACAACCCGCTCAGCCTGGCCTTCCTCGACACGGCGCGTTGACGGGCTCCGGGTCACCGTGAATTAACACCTGACCATGGCCAGCGTCCATGAGGCCGTGGTTCCGTTCTCCGGAGGGCAACGACCGACCGGGAGGTACTCCCCATGACCGTGACCGCCACCACCCCGTCGCACACCCCGTCCGACATCTCGCCGAACTTCCCGTCGGGCATCCCGTCGGCCGTTCCCCGGGACGCGGACCCCGGCCCGGACCCCATGAACTCGGTCCTGGGCAAGGTCAGGCCGATCCTGGAGGCGTTCACCGCCGAGGACGACAGCCTCTCCCTCGCCGAACTGGTCCGCCGCACCGGCGTCGCCAAGGCAACCGTGCACCGGCTCGCCCAGGAACTGGTGATGTGGGGGCTCCTGGAACGCGCGGGCTGCGACTACCGGCTCGGGCTGCGTCTGTTCGAGATCGGCCAGCGCGTGCACCGGCAGCGCATCCTGCGCGAGGTGGCCCAGCCGTACATGGAGGACCTGCTGCTGGCCACCCAGGAGACCATCCACTTCGCCATCCACGACAGCCTCGACGTCGTCTACCTGGAGAAACTCTTCCCGCACCGCGGGCTGAACCAGGAGTCCCGGGTGGCGGGCCGGCTCCCGCTGTACTGCACGGCCACCGGCAAGGCGATCCTCGCCTTCTCCCCGCCCGCCCTGTTCGCCGAGGTGGTCAGAAACGGCCTGAAGCCCTTCACCCGCCACACGGTGACCTCGCCCGGCCGGCTGCGCGCCCAGGTGGAACGTATCCGGGCGGAGCGCATCGCCACCGAGGCCGAGGAGATCCGCCTCGGCTACACGAGCATGGCCGTGCCCGTCTTCAGCCGCCAGGACACCCTGGTGGGCGCGCTGTCCATCACCGCGCCCACCTACCGGATGGATCCGCCCGGCCACGCGGTCGCGCTGCGCGCGGCGGCCCTCGGCATCAGCAGGTCGCTGCGGTGAGCGCGGCACTGGAGGAGGTGCTCGGCAGAGCCCGGAAGCTGATCGGGGAGTGGGAGCACGAGGACTGCGGTGTCCTGGCCGTCAAGGACTTCTGCCGGTACGCGGCCTCCCTCAACGACGACGACTACATCCGCCGCGCCCGTGCCCAGGAGGCCGCCGGGGAGCCCGTCGTCGCCCCGCCGCTCTTCCTCGCCGGGACGCTGAGCTGGCAGGACGGCCCGACCGAGGACGCCCTGCAACGCGACGGACTCGCCGCCCGGGAAGCACCCTGCACCGACGGACTGCCCGTACGCCATGTGCACGGCGGCCAGTCGGTCCGGCTCGGCGGACCGGTGCTCGCGGGCACCCGGGTCACCGCGGAACGGGCCATCACCTCGGCCGACCACCGCAGCGGCCGGTCCGGCGAGTTCGTCCTGCTCGGCATCACGACCCGCTTCACAGCGGAAGACACAGTGGACGGAGCCGAACTCATGGCCATGGACGAGACGATCGTCGTACTGGACCTCGACCTGCCCGACGCACCCGCGGAAGGCGACCCCCGCCCCGCCGGTGGAGCCGCCGCATGACCGCTCCTACCGCGGGACAGACCTGCCCACCGCACACCTATCACCACAGCCACCTGCAACTGTTCCGCTTCAGCGCCGTCTCCTGGAACTCCCACCGCATCCACTACGACGCCGCGTTCGCCGCCACCGAGGGCTTCCCGGACGTCGTCGTCCAGTCCACCCTGCACGGCGAGACCCTCACCCGGCACGTCCTCGACTGGGCCGGACCGGAAGCGAAACTGGAGTCGGTGAGCTGGCGCAACCGGGCCACCGCCGTGGCCGGTGAGCAGCTCACCTGGACCGCGACGGTACGCACGGTGGAGCCCTGCGACGAGGGAGCCCGGGTCACGCTCGACGCCGCCGTGCTCAAGGAGGACGGCGCCCCCTGCGTCACGGGAAGCGTCGAACTCACCTGGCGTGCTGCTCGTACCAGCCCTTGAGCAGGCTGGTCTTCAGGTCCGGTGACTTCTTGAGCAGCTTCTGCTGGAGGAAGAAGTCGACGATCTTCTTCGACTCGGTGAGATCCGAGTCGTTGATGCCGCGCGCGGCGAAGGTGATCTCCGGCAGGACCTTCACCGTCTGGTCCTCGGGCAGCTTGACCTGCGCGTTGGAGGCCTTCGCCGCGGCGGCGGGATCGTCGGTGACGAGCTTGTCGGCCTCGGCCACCACCTTGAAGATCTTGCCGGCGACGTCCTCGTTGTCCTTGAGCCAGCTCTGGTCGGCCAGCAGCCACTGGACGTACCGCACCCCGAAGTCGCCGATGCGCCCTGCGATGTGACCGCCCGCCGCGTCGCCCCGGGCCGCCCACGGCTCGTACAGGATGTAGGCGTCGATCGAGCCCTGCTCCAGCAGGCCGGGGATCTCCGGCGGTGAACTCTCCACGATCTTCACGGAGTCGGGGTCGATGCCGTTGTGCAGCAGATACCGGTGCGTCGAGTAGAGGCCGAGGCCGCCGATCGACGCCATCGTCTTTATCTGCTTCGGGGAGTCGATGCCGTCGCGCAGGACGACCTTGAGGTAGCGGTCCGAGGACTGGAAGACGCCCAGGGCCCGCAGATCGGGGTTGGTCACCATCAGTGGCAGGGCGGTGGAGTCGGAGTTGAGCCCGATCTGCGCGGTGCCCGCCGTCACCGCCTCGGACGCCGCCGGGCCGCCCTCCGTCTTCACCAGCTCGACGTTGACGCCCGCCTCCGCGAACATGCCGCGCTCCACGGCCAGAAAGATGGGGGCGTACGAGGCGTCGACACCGAGGGCGAGGCGCACGGTCGGTTTCCCCGCCGCCGACACCCCCGTCGAGTCGGTCGTCCCGGCCGTACAGGCCGTGGTGAGGAGCAGCGCCGCACAGGCGACGGTCAGGGCGCTCCTGGTACTGAGTCCGATTCTGGCTGCTGTCCGCATGTCGTACTCCCGTGCATGGCCGGAAATCTCGTACCGCAGACGTTCCCAGCACGGTACCCGGTCCGATAAGCGGGTCGTCCTGCTCACCGGACCGATCCCGTGGGACCGGACCGTGAACCGCTCGTACCGTCCGGGACCATGAGCGTTCTCACCGACCTGCCGACGACTACGGACGAGTCGCGCACGATCGAGACGGACATCCTGATCGTCGGCGCCGGGCCCGCGGGCCTGTACGGCGCCTACTACGCGGGCTTCCGTGGCCTCAGCGTGGCGGTCATCGACGTCCTGCCCCAGTGCGGCGGCCAGATCAGCGCCATGTACCCCGAGAAGCCCATCTTCGACATCGCCGGCTTCCCGGCCGTACGCGGCCGTGACCTGGTGGCCAACCTCGTCGCCCAGGCCGAGCCGTACGGCCCCCGCTACCTCCTCGGCGAGCGCGCGGTGACCCTGGCCCACGGCCCCGACGGCCGACCGGTCGTGCGCGGCGACCGGGGGAGCACGGTCCGGGCCGGCGCGGTCGTCATCACCGGCGGCGTGGGCACCTTCACGCCCCGGGCGCTCCCGGCGGGCGAGGACTACCTCGGCCGCGGGCAGGTCTACTTCGTGCCGGACCCCGCCGCGCACACCGGCCACGACGTCGTGGTCGTCGGCGGCGGCGACAGCGCCTTCGACTGGGCCGCGACCCTCGCCCCGCTCGCCCGCTCCGTACGCCTGGTGCACCGCACCGACCGCTTCCGGGCCCACCGCGCGAGTGTCGACAAGGTCCGCGCCCTCGGCATCGAGATCATCACCGACTGCGAGGTGAGCGCCCTGCACGGGGACGCGTACGTCGAACAGGTCGAGGTCCGCCACCGCACCACCAAGGCCACCCGGCTGCTCCCGGCGCGCACGGTCGTCGCCGCGCTCGGCTTCCTCGCCGACCTCGGCCCCCTGACGGAGTGGGGGCTGACCCTCCAGGCCCGGCGGATCGCCGTCGACACCCGGATGGCCACCAACCTGCCCCGCGTCTACGCCGCCGGGGACATCACCGACTACCCGGGCAAGGTGCGGCTGATCTCCGTCGGCTTCGGCGAGGTCGCCACCGCCGTCAACAACGCCGCCACCGTCATCGACCCGGACGCGGCGCTGTTCCCCGGCCACTCGACAGAGAAAGAGAAGGAGAACTGACATGGCCTACGTCATCGGCCCGGCCTGCGTCGACATCATGGACCGGTCCTGCGTCGAGGAGTGCCCGGTCGACTGCATCTACGAGGGTGAGCGCAAGCTCTACATCAACCCGGCCGAATGCATCGACTGCGGCGCCTGCGAGACGGCCTGCCCCGAACAGGCGATCGCCGTCGACCGTCTCGCCGACCCCGAGCACCGCACCGACAACCGCCGCTTCTTCGACGAACCCCTGCCGGGCCGCGACACCCCGCTCGGCACCCCGGGCGGCGCGAACGCCTTCGGTCCCGTCGGCACCGACACCGCCCTGATCGGCTCTACTGGGCCGAGCCGACCGGGATCCTGAGCCTGACCTGGTAGCCGCCGTCGCCGGTGGGCCCCGACCGGAAGGTGCCGTGGAGGAGTTCGGCACGTTCCTGGAGGCCGACGAGGCCCTGGTGGGAGCCGGGCAGGGGCAGGGACGGGCGGGTCGGGGGAGTGTTGGTGACGGTCACGCCGAATCCGGCGTCGTCCGGGGCACGCCACAGCTGGACCGTCGCACGGGCACCGGGAGCGTGCTTGCGGACGTTGGTGAGGGCCTCCTGCACGGTCCGGTAGACGGCGCGCTGGGCCGGGGTGCCGATGTCCGGGGGCAGTTCACCGGTCAGCTCGGTCTCGATACCGCTCGTCGTGACGAGCCGGTGGAGGTCGGCCAGCGTGGGCTGCGGGGTCAGTTCGGTGGCCTTGCCGCCCGAGGCCCGCAACAGGGTGACCATATGGCGGAGTTCGTCCAGGGTGTCGACGCTGAGAGCCCGGATCGTCCGGGCGCCCTCCCTGAACTCCGGGTCCTTCGCGGCGACTTGGAGTGCTCCGGCCTGTACGGCGATCAGGCTGACCTGGTGGGAGACGACGTCGTGCATCTCCCGGGCCAGTTGGGCGCGTTCCCGGGCCAGCACGGCCTGGGAGTGCAGCAGCCGTTCGTGCTCCCGCGCCTCCTCGATCTCGACGAGCCGCCCGGACAAGTCCCGCCGGGCCTGGAGCAGTTGGCCCAGGAGGACCGGGGCGGCGGCGGAGGCCAGGGTGTAGAAGAAGGAGACGACGGTCCAGGCACGGTCGTGCGAGGACAGGTCGTCCAGCGGCCAGGGCGCGGCCGACGCCATCGCGAACAGCAGGGCGCAGAGAGCGAGCAGACGGCGGTCCCGGGACTGTTCGGCGAGCGTGAACAGCGCGGCGAACGGGGCGAACACGATGTCCAGCATCAGGCTCGCGGGCAGGGTCAGCAGGAAGACCACCAGCGGGAACCGCCGACGGAACACCAGTGCCCCGCAGGCCAGCACGGAGGCCGCGACCGAGGCGGGCGACTCACCGAACAGGCTGATCAACGCGTCCACGGCCGCGACGGCGACGACAACGGCATCGACGCCCCGGTCCGGGACCCGCGCCCACCAGGCCGGGCGGGCGTCGGCCGCGCTCACCGCCCGGACTCCGGCCGGAGCCCCTCGCCGAACGGCCCGTCCAGCAGCCCGGCGCGCTGGGCGAGCAGCGCCGCCTGGACCCGGCTGCTCACCCTCAGCTTGGTGAGGATCGCGCTGACATGGTCCTTGACCGTGCCCGCGCTCAGATGGATACGCGTGCCGATGTCGGCGTTGGACAACCCCTCCGCGACCAGCACCAGAACCTCGCGCTCACGCTCACTGAGCCGGCCCACCCGGGCGGCCCCGGGATCCTCGGCGCGGGCGCCGGAACCGGGGTGACTCTGCCAGACGGCACGGGAGGCCTTCGGCGACATGACGACCCCGCCCGCCGCCAAGCTCCGTACCAGCTGCGCGAGTTGGTCCGGTTCGGTGTCCTTCAGCAGGAAGCCGGCGGCGCCGGAACGCAGGGCGGTCAGGATGTACTCGTCGGCGTCGAACGTCGTCAGCATCGCCACCACCGGGGGCTCCGGCAGCTCCCGTACCTCCCGCAGCACGGTCAGACCGTCGACGTCCGGCATCCGGATGTCCAGCAGGACGACATCGGGGCGCTCCCTCCGTACGGTGTCGACCGCGCCTGCGCCCGCCGTGGTCGCGACGACCTCGATGTCGTCGGCCGCGCTCAGGATCAGCTGGAAACCGGACCGCACCAGGGCCTCGTCGTCCACCACCACTACCCGGATCACACACGTTCCGCCTTGCCGTCGAAGTCGTCCCCCGACCTTAGAGCGGCGAAAGCCCCGGTAGAACGCCATCCCCGGACACTCCAGCCACCTGGGGGGAGGCTTCCAGCCGCCCGGGGGGACCGTCGTGGACCGGGCACGCAACCACGAAGGCTCCCGACCCCTCATACACAGGAGACGCACCGACAGCGGGCGCGGCGACGACCCGTCGGAGACCGGCGGGCGGTAGCGGCAATCGACAGGAATCGACAGGGGTGGCGATGGAACGGCAGTGGTCCCGTCGGAGGTTCATGGTCTACTCGCTGGCCGCCACCACCCTGACCGTGGCCGCGCCGATCGGCTGCGACACGTCCCCGGCCGAGGGCGCCGACCGCTCCACCGCGGAGGCCGGGGCGCGGTCGGGTGTCGTGGTGACCGGTACCGACGACGAGATGCTCGTCCTGGAGGTCACTGCGGCGAACCGGGTCGTCGTCCGGCTGCCGCGCGTCGAGGTCGGCCAGGGAGTCACCACCGCGGTCGCCATGATGATCGCCGAGGAACTGGACGCCCGCCTCGCCGACGTCGACATCCCGCTCGCCGACGCCCGCACCAAGGGCAGCCAGTACACCGGCGGTTCGAGTTCGGTCAGCTCGCTGTACGGTCCGGCCCGGGCGCTGGCCGCCAGCGCGGGCCCGCCTGGTGACCGCAGCCGCCCGGCGCTGGCGGCTCCCCGCGCGCACGCTCCGCACCCGCGACACCATGGTGGTCGCACCGGACGGCCGTACGGCCACCTACGGCTCGCTGACCGCGACCGCCGCGCAGGTCACCCGCCCGGCCGTGTCCAGCAGGCCCAAACCGGCCTCCCGGCACAAGGTGATCGGGAAACCGACGACCCGGATCGACGCCCGGGACCTCGTCACCGGCAAGGCGCAGTACGCCGGTGACCTGAGGGTGCCCGGCGCGAAGCCGACCGTGGTGGCCCGGCCGCCGACGCTCGGCGGGAAGATCCGCACGCTCGACGACAGGGCGGCCCGCGCCATGCCCGGCGTCCGCGCGGTCGTCCGGGTCGCGGGCGGAGTCGCCGTGGTCGCCGACACCTTCCACCACGCCTTCCAGGCCCGCGACGCCCTGCGGATCACCTGGGCCCCCGGCCCGCTGGCCGCGCTCTCCGACGCGGCCATCAGAGCCCGGCTGCGCGCCGCCGTCCCCCCGCTGGGTACCGCGCCGAGCGGATCGACGCAGGTGACGGGCGAGTTCGAGTTCGCGTTCGTCAGCCACGCCCCGATGGAGGTGCTGACCACGGTGGCCGACGTCCGCGCGGACCGCGCCGAACTGTGGTTCTCCACCCAGACACCGATGGACGCCCGGGACGCCGTCGCCGCGGCGGTCGGACTCCCGGCGTCCAAGGTCAAGGTCCATGTCATGCGGGGCGGCGGCTCGTTCGGACGGCGCCTGAACTACGACTTCGCACTCGAAGCCGCCCTCGTCTCCAAAGCGGCCCGCCGACCGGTCAAGCTGATGTGGAGCCGCAGCGACGACCTGCGCCACGGCCAGATGCGCCCGGCCACCCACCACCGGATCCGAGCCAGCCACACGGGCGGTCGAGTGGTGGCCTTCGTCCACTCGACGGCCTCGGTGAGCGAGTCGTACGAGGGCCTCGCCGCGGAGGGCGGTGCGAGGCCCATGGCCGCGCGGGCGGGGCGCGTCCGGGAGGCGGGACCGCTGCCCAGCGACAGCGGGCTCTACAACTTCGGGCGGCTCGACGGGGATTCGGGCGGCGTGGAGCTGGCCGCGATACCGCTGGGCGCCTGGCGGTCGGTGGACTCCGGGACGACCCGGACCGTCGAGGAGATCATGGTCGACGAGATCGCCCGCAGCCTCGGCAAGGACCCGGTCGCCTTCCGGCGCACCACACTCCGCAGCAAGGCCGTACGCGCCGTACTCGACAAGGCGGCGTCCGCCGGGAGTTGGGGACGGACCCTGCCGGCCGGACACGGACAGGGCATGGCCGTCCACGAGGAGTACGGCTCCTGTGTGGCCTGCCTGATCGAGATCGACGCCACCGACCCGAAGAACCCCCGCGTCACCAGGGCGGTGATGGCGGCCGACGTCGGAACGGCCGTGAACCCACGCGGACTTGAGGCCCAGCTCATGGGCACCACGATCGACGGCATCTCCACCGTCCTGCGGGCCGGCCTCCACATCGACCGGGGCGCCGTCCGCGAGGGCAGCTTCGCCGACTTCCACTACGCCCGCCAACGGCACGCCCCCCTCCACTTCGAGGCGCACATCATGCCGTCGAAGGGCGAGCCCGGCGGAGCCGGAGAACTCGGGGTGCCGGCCGCGGCGGGCGCGGTCGCCAACGCTTACGCCCGGGCCACGGGCACCAAACCCCGCCGCTTCCCCCTCAACTTCTGAACGGCCGTCGACTCCGGCTCCAACTCCGCCCCCGAGAGGTACTGATGCCCCGCTACACCTTCGTCCTCAACGGCAAGCCGGTCACCGTCGAGGCCCCGGCCGACATGCCGCTGCTGTGGGTGCTGCGCGACCTGCTGCACGTGACCGGCCCCAAGTACGGCTGCGGGGTGGGGGTCTGCCGCGCCTGCACCAGCCATCTCGACGGCGCGGAGATCCAGCCCTGTGTCGTCCCCGTCGCCGACTGCGCGGACCGCAGGGTCACCACCATCGAGGGACTGGCCGACGGCGACACCCTGCACCCCGTCCAACAGGCCTGGCTCGACCAGGACGTGGCCCAGTGCGGCTTCTGCCAGCCGGGGCAGATCATGGCCGCGGCGGCGCTGCTCCGACAGACGTCCGAACCGACGGACGCGGACATCGACCGGATCGAGAACGTCTGCCGCTGCGGCACCTACTGCCGGATCCGCGAGGCCATCAAACAGGCCGCCGCGGCGACCGAGGGCTGACCTGCGGGGCGAAAGCAGGTCGGCCGGTATTGGCGAGTTAAGTTCCCCCGTGGCCGAGATGGGTATGCTGCCGGGGGTAATTCATTTACCCTGGACTTGATGTGACGTTTCTGCGGAAATTGGCCGATCCGGCAGCAGTACGGATTTTTATAGCACGATGTGGCGTGGTCCGGAGCCGGTTCTTTCGTTTTCCATTCGGACGAGTGGCGCGCAATCTGCTCGGTTTGTCGATGAGTTGACCCGGACAGTCCTTTCCCGTCGAGTCGGGGAACGGGAATATTTCGGGGCCGTGTACTGCATGAATTCGGAAGACTGCGCGGATGAGTTAGCAATCTGG
Organism: Streptomyces sp. NPDC000878; assembly: GCF_053599695.1. Lineage (NCBI taxonomy): Bacteria > Bacillati > Actinomycetota > Actinomycetes > Kitasatosporales > Streptomycetaceae > Streptomyces > Streptomyces sp. NPDC000878. The sequence continues at coordinate 66,513 of NZ_JBSFMT010000006.1, forward strand.
GAAGAGATCGCCGTCCATCGGGAACGGCTGATGCGGCTGGTCCGCCGGCGGCTCCCGACCGCTCAGGACGCGGAGGACTGCGTCCAGGAGGCGATGCTGCGGGCGGCGGCCCACGACAATCTCGACCGGGAGCGGATCGGGCCCTTTCTGACCTCGGTCGCGCTGCGGCTGTGCGTCGACCACTACCGCGAACAGGAGCGCAGACGGCGCCTCGTGGGCCGTACCGCGCACGTCAGCAGGCCCGAGCTGCCGGACGAGGACGTGTGCGACGAGGACTTCGGACGCTGGCTGCTGCGCCAGGTCCAGCAGCTGCGGGGCCGTGAGCGCCAGGTCATGCTGGCCCGCGCCGACGGCATCTCCACGATGGAGTTCGCCCGTATGCACCAGATCTCACTGAAGGCGGCCGAGGGTGCGTTCACGCGGGGACGGGCACGGCTGCGGCTCGTGTGCGCCCAGACGCTGGACGGGGTCGCGGCACATCCCAGGTGACGGACGGCCGAATTCATCCTCGGTTCACGTCCGGCCTCTTGTGAACGACTTCCGGATTACGGGAGTTGAGTCGACAGGGAAGGCAGTTGCAGTGAGCAGGAACAATACTCAGGACACGATCAAGGACTTCATCGGCGATATCGCCGACAGTACGAAGAAGGCCTTCGACGACATTCTCGACCGAAGGAGCGACGACTCCCATGCCGTGGACTGGCTCACCGCGGCGAATCCCTACCAGGCGCTGAACGGACTGCCCGGGGACGTGCTGCGCACCGTCAGCGCGCTCTCGGCACTCGGCGGGGTCGCCAATCCCGTGGCGGCCCTGGCGAACGCGGCCACCGCCGCCGGAGTCGGCGCCGCCAACCCGCTCGCCGCGCTGACGGGCGCCGCCCCCAACCCCCTGGCCGCCCTCACCGGCGCGGCTCCGAACCCCCTCGCCGCACTCGCGGCCGGGGGCGCGAATCCGCTCGCCGCACTGGGCGGCATGGCGGGCGCGGGCAACCCGCTGGCCGCGCTCGGCGGCGGGGGCGCGAATCCGTTGGCCGCGCTCGGACAGGTGGCGGGCGGGGCCGCGTCCGCCGTGTCGGGAGCGGCCGACATGGCGGAGGGGCTGGCGGCACTGCCACGGCAGATCGCCCAGCTCTCCGAACTGGTCGCCAACCTGGTCGGCGTACTGGAGAGCGTGCAGGGAGTCGCCGGAGCGGTGACGGGCGGTGGCAGCCGGCCGTCGGCGGCACGCAAGAGCTGACGCGGGGCGCGTGACGCAGGGTGCGTGACGGCGGGGCGGGGCCGGACCCGCCCCGCCGGTCGGCCATCGCCCGCTCCCGTACCGCGTACGCACGTACGCACCCCTCAGGAATCGCAGCACACAGAGAAGGTCGTGACACATGGGCAGTGCCCTGCTCGGCAGTCGGCTCCGGCTGGTGGTGAAGGTGCTGGGAGGTCTCGCAGCCGAAGAGGCCGGCCGACTGGCCCGGGACCGCCGCCGCTCCCGGCGCGGAACCGACGAAGAAGCCGCCGAGGACGCCGAGGACGGTGGGGACGGCACCCGGCGCGCCAAGGCGGTACGGCACGCGCTCGAAAGCCTCGGCCCGTTCTACGTGAAGCTCGGACAGATCCTCTCCACCCGGCCCGACATGGTGCCCGCCTCGATGATCGCCGAGCTGCAGAACCTGCACGACCAGGTCGACGTGCAGCCCTTCGCCGTCTTCGAACCCGTCCTCCGCGACCAGCTCGGACCGGACTGGAAGCGCCGTTTCGACGACATCGACACCGTACGACCGCTCGGCGCGGCCTCCCTCGCCCAGGTGTACCGGGTCACCCTGCCCGGCGGGCGCCCGGCGGTGGTGAAGGTGCAGCGGCCCGGCATCCGGGACGCGGTCCGCGCGGACATGGCCCTGATGCGCAGGGCGTCCAGGATCCTCGCCCGCACCGCACCCCGCTTCAACGAGGTCATCGACATGGAGGCGATGCTCGGCTCGATCTTCGACGCCATGGAACCGGAACTCGACTTCACCGGCGAGGCCCGCAACATGGACGAGGCCCGCGAACACATCCGGCGCTATCCGACCCTCGCGGTGCCCCGGGTCATCCACGCCACCCCCAAGGTGCTGGTGCAGTCCCTGGCGCCCGGTTCCTCCGTACGGCATCTCGACCGCGGCCAGTTCAGCGACCGCGAGCGCACGGACATCGGCAAGGACCTGCTGCGCTTCATGTACCGCGGCTACTTCGTCGACCGCATGTTCCACGCCGACCCGCACGCCGGCAACGTCTTCGCCCTGCCCGGCGGACCGGCCACACTCATCGACTGGGGCATGATCGGCCGCCTCGACCGGCGTACGAGCCTGCAACTCCTGCCCCTGCTCATGGCCCTCGCCCAGAACGACGGTCACGGACTCGCCTGGGCCTGGGCGGACATGGGGCGCGTCACCCCGTGGTCCAACCTGCCCGCGTTCGCCGCCGACATGGCCGCACTGGTGCCCAAGGTCGCCACGGCCTCCCTGGAGGACATCAACTTCGGGGTGTCCCTGACGACCGTGCTGGAGAAGGCGACCAAGCGGGGCATCGGCTCGGCGCCCGCGATCTCCCTGCTGGGCAAGTCCTTCGCCAACCTGGAGGGTTCGGTGCGCTGTCTCGCACCGGACATCGCCCTCGCGGAGGTCTTCAGGGCGGAGGCACGGGGGATCGTCATGGCTCTGCTCCGCGAGTACTTCTCCGTCGACCAGGCGGCCCGCAACACGATGGACTTCCTGTCCTTCGCCGTCTCCGCGCCCGAGCAGTTGCGCAGTCTCCTCTCCGACGCCGCGGGCCGGCAGTTCGCCCTCCAGCTCCATGAACCGCACACCCCGGCGGGCATGGGCGGACAGCGGCCCTGGACCCCCTCGCGGGGCCTGATGGCCCTCGGCGCCGCCGCCCTCCTCTTCGACCGCCGCCGCCCGCCGCACTGACCGGCGCCCTAGGGCCTGTCGGGCGGATCATGCCGGAGACGCGGGGCTTGGCATGCCCGTCTGCGGCGTTGTCGTGGTTCCCGACTCCCCCACGCTCGGCTTCGCCCGCGCGGGGGGACCCCCACGCGTCGACGCCGTCCTCCGCCTTGCAGCCAGACGCACCAAGCCCCGCTCACCTGCGCCTATTCGGCACCGCAGCTGTCCTCCGGCCTGATCCGCCGGACAGGCCCTAGCCCACCCGCCGCGCCACATCGTGCAGCGACTCTGCCAGGGTCGTCAGAAAGAGCCGTACCTCGTCGTCGCCGACGATCGCGGGCGGGGTCAGGCGCAGCACCCGGGAGGCGTTGAGGGAGTGGTTCACCAGGATGCCCCGGCCGACCAGTTCGAGGATCAGCTCGCCGACGGCCCGCTCCTCGGTGAACTCCAGGCCGATCAACAGCCCCCGCCCGCGCACCTCTTGGACGAGCCCGCCGAAGTACGGCGCGCAGACCGCCCGTACGCCCTCGAGCAGCCGCTCCCCGAGCCCGCGGGCCCGGGCGACGACGTCCTCCCGGGCCAGCGCCTCGACCGCGGCCCGCGCCGCCGCACAGGCGATCGGCGACGCGGCGAAGGTGGAGGTGTGGAGGTAGGGGTCGCGGGAGAACGGCCCGTACGCCGTCTCCGTCGCGACCATCGCCGCGACGGGCACCACCCCGCCGCTCAGTCCCTTGCCGACGAGCAGGACGTCCGGCGTGACCTCCCCGGCGCCCTCGACACCCTCCTGCCCCTCACCGTCCAGTCCCCACCACGAGCCCAGCCGCCCCAGCCCGGTCTGGATCTCGTCGACGATCAGGAAGGCGCCGTACGCCCGGCACAGCCGGCTCACCTCCGCCAGATAACCCGGCGGCGGAATCCGTACCCCGCCCTCGCCCTGCACCGGCTCGACGATCACACAGGCCCGCTCGCCGAGCACGCCGAGTATGGCCGCCAGGGCGTCCGGATCGCCGTACGGGACGACGTCGGTGTCCGGGAGCAGCGGGCGGAACGGCTCCTGGTACTTGGCGTTGGCGGTGGCGGAGAGCGCGCCCAGGGTCTTGCCGTGGTAGCCGGAGGACATGCTCACCAGCGCCGTGTGCCCATGGGCGCGGGCCAGTTTCAGGCCCGCCTCGGTCGCTTCCGCACCGGAGTTGACGAAGTGAACGCGGTCGAGGCCGGCCGGGGTGTGCGCGGTCAGGGCCTCGGCGGCGCGGGCCGCGACCGGCTCCAGGAAGACCCGGGAGGCCAGCGGATGGGCGTCCACCTGGCAGTGCACGGCCGCCGTCACGGCGGGGTGCCGGTGGCCCAGGATGAAGACCCCGTACCCGCCGAAGTCGAGGTAGCGGCGACCGTCGTCGGTGAAGATCCACGCCCCGTCGGACGCCGTCTCCAGCATGCCGCCGAGCACGGTGCCCATGACGGCACGGCCGGAGGAGAGATGCTCGCGGTAGAGGTGGGTGATGTGGGCGCGGTTGTCGGCCGTCGTGTCCGTGTCCGGCTGTGGCGGGGAGTCGATCGGAACGGTGGTCATGACGCCAACTCCCTTGCCTGGACTGCCTCGTGAGGTGCCGCGGGGGTGTTCGTCGGCTGGATGAGTTGCCGGCCGCGCATTCCGCCGGGGCGGGCGGCCCAGGCGACCAGATTGCGTACCAGGGCCTCGCGCAGCTCCTCCTTGGACACCGCCCGGCCGCAGTGCGGGGTACCGAGGGACGACTCGAAGGGCAGCGCCCGCTGGAAGACCAGCAGCAGTTCGGCGTACGTGTGGAAGCGGCGGCGCAGCGACTCCGGGAACGTGGGGCCCTCGATCAGCGGCAGCAGCAGCCGGTGCACCGACTCCAGCGGAATCAGCCGGGGCGGATGCGGCCGGGGCCCGTAGCGGTCGGCGAACTCCAGGCAGGTGTCGATGACCTCGGTCTGGAGCAGCACCTCCGAACCGGCCGTCAGCCAGTACTCGCCCTCAGTGACCCCGCCGCGCATCAGGTCGCCCACCGCACGGGCGACGACATCCTGCGGCACCATGTCGATCCGTGAGTCCTGGCCACCCGGCATGACCGGAACCTGGCCCTTGACGATGGCTCCCAGCGCCCGCGTCAGCCCCTGCATCCCGGCGATCCGGCCGGTCACCGAGTCGCCCATCACCACCGACGGCCGCATGATCACCCCGGGCACCGGCGCCTCCCGTACCGCCTGCTCGGCATCCCTCTTCGAGGCGAGATAGGCGGCGGCGCCAGGGAAGCGCTCCTGTTCCTCCGGGGCCAGCGGGTTGGCGACGAAGGCGGTGCTCATGTGGAAGAAGGGCGCGTCGGCGAGGGCGGCGAGGGCGAGCATCGTCCGGGTGCCGTCGAGATTGGCGCGCCGGATCAGGTCGGGCTCCCACTGCCAGTTGGTCGCGGCGGCGGAGTGCAGCACCAGGTCGACATCGGCGGCGAGGCGCGCGAACTCGGGTCCGGACAGCCCGAGTCGAGGCTCCATCAGATCGGCGCGGAACTCCCGTACCCCGGGCTCGTGCACCGGGGTGCGATGGCGCAGGCAGACGATGCGGAAGTCGGGCCGCAGTTCGTCGATCAGGGCTCTGCCGAGCACTCCGGAGCCGCCGGTGAGCAGCACGGTGGGCCGGGTGGCGGGTCGGGTGGCGGAGCGGTCACTGGGGCGGGATTCGGGCATGACGAACTTCCCCTCGGTCGGGTGAGTGGCGGTTGGCGTCGGGTCGTACGGCGCTGTAGGCCTCGTACAAAGAGGTTCGTGCGGGTGGAGATTCCTGCGGAGAGGCTCAGGCGACCGTCAGTGGTGCCTCGGCCAGATACGCGGCCAGTGGGCCCGTCATGCGTGATCGCGACGGTGGGTGCAGGGCGAGGCCGTTGGTGCAGGCGGCGAGGTAGCCGACCTCGTCCGAGGTCATGAAGCGGAGCCCGCCGAGCAGTTCCACCGCGCGCGGGACGGTACGGGCGAGCGTGTCCTGGACGGTGTAGCGGACGTAGAGCGAGTCGGCGAGCGCGGACTCGTCGGGGGAGCCCTCGTCCACCCGCCGGGCCAGGCCCTCCAGGGCGGCCATCGCGCCCTCCGCCTCCACCAGCAGCCGCACCCGTTCGGCCTCGGGCACCCGGTCGGCGCGCAGCACCCGCTCCACCAGGGCGCTCGCGGCGCCGAGATAGCTGCCGGTCATCAGCAGCTCGAACCAGACCAGCCCGGCGGTCTGCACCTCGTCGAGCCGTGCTCCGGCCGGGGACGCGGTGCGCACCAGCAGTTCCGGTGGCACGAGTACGTCGTCCAGCGTGACCCGGTCGCTCTCGGCGCCCGCGAGGAAGCTGCTCGACCAGAAGCCGCTGACGCTCAGCCCCGCCGACTCGGCCGGCACGAGCGCCACGGCCAGTTCCTCGCCCTCACCGTGCTCGCACGGCACCATCACGCTCGCGGTGAGCAGGTCCATGGAGCGGGCCAGACTGCACGGCTGTTTCACGCCGGTGATGCGTACGCCCTCGGGGGTCACCGTGGCGGACATCGCGGGGGAGAGGATGCCGGTGCCGCTGCGGCCCTCCGCGAAGCCGGACGCCATCAGCCGGTTGTCGGTCGCGACGCCCTGCACGAGCATCCACTCCAGACCCTCGCCCCCGCCGGACTCGCTCAGCCCGACGAGCGTGGCCATCGAGAAGTGGTGCATGGTCGTCGCCACCGCCAGCGAGGGCGAACGGCTGCCCAGTGCCCGCTGCACCCGTACCGCTTCGAGGGCGGTGGCGCCCCGCCCCTGGAGGGCCGTCGGCGCCAGCAGTCCCGGGCCCCCGCACTCCCGGAACAGCCCGATGCCCGGACTCTGCGGGCTCTCCAGCGTCATCAACGGCAGGGCCCGCAACCCCTCGTCGAGGCCGGGCAGCAACTTGGTGAGGGCCGCGCGCTCGCGCTCCAGGAATCTCATGTCGTCCCCTGCTCCCTTGGTCCTCGGATGCCGTAGGCGTCGTCGTTTCTCTCTTCACGAGCTTTACGAGCCCACCGCGAGGACCCCTCGGCATCGTCCGACGTGCGAGACGCCCTTGACGTGGGACGCGGCCCGATTGACACTCCCCATGGGAATCCTAGTGAAAAGGTAGGGAAACGTGATGCGCGTGGAGTCGAAGGCCAGTCGGGTGGTTCACACACCCCGGCCGACCCCGCTGCTGACCTCCCGCCGTCACATCGACCTCCAGCGCGTCTGCAGCGCCATCCGCCGCCTGCGCTGAGCCCGGCCGTCACCCACGCCGCCGGACCGACGGGCCCGACTACGCCTTCCGCCGCGCGTACGTCTGCGCACCACACCCTGGGGAGACTCATGACCGTCACACCACTGGCCGCCTCCGCCGCCCGCCCCACCCCGGCCTTCCGCGGCCGGCTCGGCCGGGACGCGCGCAGCGGCCACTACGCCGTGCCGCGCCGTTACCGCCTCCACCTGTCCCCGGCCGACCCCGACTGTCTCCGGATCGCCGTCACCCACAGCCTGCTCGGCCTCGACGCGGCCTGTCCCGTGACCGAACTGCCCGCCGTGCCCGACGCCCCCGGCGGCGAACACTCCGCACTGCGCCCGCTGTACGAGGCGAGCGCGCACCGCTACTCCGGCGCGGCGACCGCCCCGGTGCTCAGCGACGACTGGTCGGGGCGGATCGTCAGCACGCACACTCCGGACATCCTGCGCGACCTGGCCCGGGGATTCGGTGCGGGGCGCGCCGCGCTGTACCCGTGTGGTCTGGAGGGGGAGATCGAGGCGGTCGAGCGGTTGTGCGCGCAGGGGATCGACGCGGCGGCGCAGCGGGCGGGGGACGCCGTCGGTGAGGATGCCGACCGTGTTGATGCGCTTGCGTCTCTGCTGCGGACGTTGGGGTCGCTGGACGCGCGGCTCGCTGCGGATCCGTATCTGCTGGGTGAGCAACTGACTGCGGCGGATGTGGAGTTGTGGGTCAGTCTGGTGCGCCTCGATACGGTGCACCGGTGGCACCTGGACGCTGCGGCGGTGCATCGGATTGCCGATCATCCGGCCCTGTGGGCGTACGCCCGCCGCCTCGCCGCCCACCCGTCTTTCGGTCGCCACCTGGATCTCGACGCCATTGCTCGGCGGCACCATGCGGATTGCCGGGGGCTGGAGGCCGCGGGGGCGGCTGTCCAGATTCTGGATTGGGCGGCTTACGCTTCGCGTTCCGCCGATAGCTCCGCTGGATAGGTGGTTCGTTGGCTGCGGGCCGGTGGGGGCTGGTCGCGCAGTTCCCCGCGCCCCTTTGGGGCGCGCTGCTGGGCCGCCAGCCGATCCGCTCGGCCCACCTGAACTCGGCCCACCTGAACCCGGTCCGGTTGAACCCGGGCGGATTTCATCCCGCCGACACAAAGTGGCGGAACACGCGGCCTGATCGGCTTGTTGAGCACATCGTGCCGAAGTCCATCCCCTGCCGTCCGAGGCTGTACTCGCGGCGGCACATCGACCTGTTGCGTGTGGCAGGCGCGCTCTGTTGTTCCTGACCTGCTGTCTCGTCTCTTCGTACGGTCGATCAGGAAGGCGCTACTTTCGTGTCCTCGTCACCCTCTTCTCTGCACCTCGCCGTCGCTCTGGACGGCGCCGGCTGGCACCCTGCCGCCTGGCGTGAACCCGTCGCCCGGCCCCGGGAGCTGCTCACCGCCCGCTACTGGGCCGACCTGGTCGCCGAGGCCGAGCGCGGACTGCTCGACTTCGTGACCATCGAGGACGGCCTCGGTCTCCAGTCCTCGCACCCCGTCGATCCGGACGGCCGCACCGACCAGGTCCGGGGCCGGCTGGACGCCGTCCTGATCGCGGCCCGCGTCGCGCCGCTCACCCGGCACATCGGGATCGTCCCGACGGTCGTCACCACGCACACCGAGCCCTTCCACCTCTCCAAGGCGATCGCCACCCTCGACTACGTGAGCACCGGCCGCGCGGGCCTGCGCGTCCAGATCACCGCCCGGCAGAACGAGGCCGCCCACTTCGGCCGCCGCCGGATACCGCAGCTCGGCCCGCTGAACGACCCGGGCACCTGGGATTCGGTGGGCGAACTCTTCGACGAGGCCGCCGACTACGTGGAGGTGGTGCGCCGTCTCTGGGACAGCTGGGAGGACGACGCGGAGATCCGCGACGCCGCCACCGGCCGCTTCGTCGACCGCGAGAAGCTGCACTACATCGACTTCGAGGGCCCGCACTTCAGCGTCAAGGGACCGTCGATCACCCCCCGCCCGCCGCAGGGCCAGCCGGTCGTCACGGCGCTGGCCCACGCGACCGTCCCGTACCGGCTGGTGGCCCGCTCGGCCGACGTCGGATACGTCACGCCGTTCGACAGCGGCCAGGCCCGCGTCATCGTCGAGGAGATCCGCGGCGAGCAGGCGGCGGCCGGGCGTGCCGGTGAACTCCTGCACGTCTTCGGTGACTTGGTCGTCTTCCTTGACGACACATCGGCCGCCGCCACGGCCCGCCGGGAGCGGCTCGACACCCTCGCCGGGTACGAATACGCCAGCGACGCCCGGATCTTCGCCGGTACGCCCGCACAACTCGCCGATCTGCTCCAGGAGTTGGCGTCGGCCGGGCTGACCGGCTTCCGGCTGCGGCCCGCCGTCGCCGGGCACGACCTCCCGGCGATCACCCAGAAGCTGGTCCCCGAACTCCAGCGCCGGGGAGTCTTCCGGGAGGCGTACGAGGCCGACACCCTGCGCGGACTACTGGGCCTGACCCGCCCGGCGAACCGTTACGTCACCACTGCCGCTGCCACCTCTACCGCCGCCGCCGCCGTCGGCGCCTGAGCCGGAGGGACCCGTACGACCATGAGCAAGCCGCTGAAGCAGATCCACCTGGCCGCGCACTTCCCCGGCGTCAACAACACCACCGTGTGGAGCGACCCGAAGGCCGGCAGCCATATCGAGTTCAGCTCCTTCGTCCACTTCGCGCAGACCGCCGAACGCGCCAAGTTCGACTTCCTGTTCCTCGCCGAAGGGCTGCGGCTTCGCGAACAGGGCGGAAAGATCTACGACTTGGACGTCGTCGGCAGGCCCGACACCTTCACCGTCCTCACCGCGCTCGCCGCCGTCACCGAGCACCTCGGCCTGACCGGCACCATCAACTCCACCTTCAACGAGCCCTACGAGGTGGCCCGCCAGTTCGCCAGCCTCGACCACCTCTCCGACGGGCGCGCCGCCTGGAACGTCGTCACCTCCTGGGACTCCTTCACCGGCGAGAACTTCCGGCGCGGCGGCTTCCTCCCGCAGAGCGAGCGCTACTCCCGGGCCAAGGAGTTCCTGCAGACCGCCGGTGAACTCTTCGACTCCTGGCAGGGCGACGAGATCCTCGCCGACCAGGAGACCGGCACCTTCCTGCGGGACGCGAAGGCCGGTGCGTTCGTGCACTCGGGGCAGCACTTCGACATCGAGGGGCAGTTCAACGTGCCCCGGTCCCCGCAGGGCCGCCCGGTGATCTTCCAGGCCGGCGACTCCGACGAGGGCCGCGAGTTCGCCGCGTCGACCGCCGACGCGATCTTCAGCCGGTACGCCACCCTCAAGGAGGGCCAGGAGTTCTACACGGACGTCAAGGGGCGCCTCGCCAAGTACGGCCGCCGCTCCGACCAGTTGCTGATCCTGCCCGCCGCCACCTTCGTCCTCGGCGACACGGACGCCGAGGCGGAGGAACTCGCCCACGAGGTGCGCCGCCAGCAGGTGAGCGGCGCCACGGCCATCAAGCACCTGGAGTTCGTGTGGAACCGTGACCTGTCCGCGTACGACCCGGACGGCCCGCTCCCCGACATCGACCCCGACCTCGGCGAACACACCGTCGCCCGTGGCCGGGCCCAGGTGCGGATGTACCGCGACCCGCTGGCCACCGCCCGCGAGTGGCGGGAGCGCGCGGAGGCCAACAACTGGTCCATCCGCGACCTGGTCATCGAGACCGGCAACCGCCAGAACTTCGTCGGCACCCCGGCCACCGTCGCCGCCACCATCAACGACTTCGTCCAGGCCGACGCGAGCGACGGCTTCATCCTCGCGCCCCACATCACCCCGGGGGGCCTGGACACCTTCGCCGACACCGTCGTTCCCCTCCTCCAGGAGCGGGGCGTCTTCCGTACGGAGTACGAGGGAACCACCCTCCGCGACCACCTCGGCCTTGCGCACCCCGACGCCGAGCCGGTGGGGGAGCGGGCGGCGTCCTAGAGCATGGCGTGGTCGAGCACGTCACCCTCCCCCAGAAGGTGACGTGCTCGACCGCTCCCCCGGGAGCCCGAAGGTGGTTTGGTTCGTCCGCGTCGGCCGTCATGTGCTGGTCTCTGCCCCCAGCATCACCAGCACATGACGGCCGTCTCCCCCGATCCCCACGTGGAGTAGAGCCTGACGCGGACGAAGTAGTGACGGCCCTTGACGAGCCGGACCCTGACATGGGCGTTGTGCGGAGTGCCGCCGTCGTCCTCGGCGGACAGGTAACGGGGCTCGCCGTCGATCTCCTCGAAGACCGCGGCGACCGTGTCGCTCTCCCCGAAGGTGCCCACGGTGTAGTCGCGGGTCTCCGGCGGCGCGATACCGAAGTCGGCCTGCTCGCCCGCGCCGAGGTGCAGGGGCGCGGACCGGAACGGCACCAGTTCGGCCGGCCTGCCCGTGCCCGTCGGCGGATACCAGCGGAGTACGAACTCCTTGTCGGCCGGGGAGAGCGTCCCCGGAGGCACGACCCCGGACCGGAACTGCTCCGGCTCCAGGATCAGCCCCGCCGAGAACGGGTACTCCATGATCGACAGCGGGTCCCAGACGGAGCCGTTGACCTCGTCCGGGTCGAGCTTGCGCAGAATGTTGAAGTACGTCTTGTCGCGGCCCCAGAAGTTCGGCGGCCCCGCCAGGTCGTCGTACACCGCCTCGTCGTCCCAGTGGATGCCGGCGAAGGGGTTCTGGTGCTCGTGCAGCAGGCCCAGGGCGTGCCCGATCTCGTGCAGGGCCGTCGCGCGTTCCCCCGGCGCGGTCAGGTCCCACCCGAAGTTCATCGTGCGCCGCCCCAGGCCCACCGACAGTGCGTCCCGCCCGACCGTGGAGTACGAACCGTCACCGGTCTGGAATCCGATGCGCAGTTCGGCCTCCGATCGGTCGCGCACTTCCACGAAGGACAGCCCGATCCCCAGGTCGAGCCATTCCCGGAAGCAGTCACGGACGACATCGCGCTGTGCCTCGGCGCCGACCCATGACTCCCACCGGGTCTCCCCGGTCCCCGGCAGGGGGATGACCGAGCCGTCGCTGTCCCGGTCGAAGAAGTAGTAGTGGAGCACGGTGCCGTTCACCCACATCAGGCGCCCGGAGAGGAGCGCGCTGAGCCGCTCGGCCGGCAGCCCCGGGGCGAACGTGGGGGCCGGCTGCTGCGGGAGTGAGCAGAACCGTGCGTTCATGGGGAACAGGTTGCGGCTCACAGGTGCTCGGGCGCCTGAGTCGGGGGCTACTCAAGTCGGCCTGTATCAAAGCTGAGTAGCCCGGCTCTTGTTCAACGTGATGACTTTCGAACGGGACGCGAAGACCCTGGAACTGCCCTGGCCGTTCACCGGCCGGGACGACGAACTGGAGCTGCTCCGCCGGTCCTTGGCGGCGGAACGGCACGGCGTCGTGGTGACGGGTCCGGCCGGACACGGCAAGACCCGTCTCGTCACGGAGGCGGTCCGGGGCACCGACTGCGCCAAGGTGAGCGGCACGCCCGAGACCCGGAGCATCCCCTTCGCCGCGTTCGCCCACCTCCTCCCGGAGGAGGTCACCCTGCACCGCGCGGTCCAACTCCTCTCCGGCGTACGGACCTTGCTGGTCGACGACGCCCATCTGCTGGACGACTCCTCGGCCGCCCTGGTCCACCAGCTCGCGGTGCACGGCCGCACCCGCCTGTTGGTGGTGGCGACGGACGGCACCTCGGCACCGGGCGCGGTGTCCCGCCTCTGGACGGGCGAGGTGCTGCCACGTCTGGCCCTGAAGCCCCTGCCCCGCGAGGAGACCGCACAGCTGATCGCGGCAGGCGCCGGAGCCCCGGTCGAGCCGCTCACCGCGCGCCGCCTTCACCACCTCTGCCAGGGCGACCTGCGCCTGCTGCGCGACCTGATCGGGGCGGTACGCGAGAGCGGCGAACTGACCCTGACCTCCGACGAGTTGATGTGGCGGGGCCCGGTACCGGTGACGCCTGCGGTACGCGAACGGACGGACCATGCCCTGAACCGCGCCTCCACCGAGGAACGGCACACCCTGGAACGCCTGGCGTTCAGCGAACCACTCCCGCTGGCCCTGGCCGACCTGGACCTACGGACCCTGGAGAGCCTCGAAACCGACGGCCTGATCCACGTGGACGCCCTGTCCGAGGAGGTCCGCCTGGCCCACCCCCTGCACGGCCCCGCGCTCCGCGCGGGCGCCGGCCAACTCCGCGCGAGGCGCCTCTCCCGCACCCCGGCAGAGTGCATGGCGGCCCTGAACGCCGAGCGCGCGCAGCTGTCCGCCCGGATCGAGCGCACGGACGTCCAGGACCCGGCGGGCCCGGTAGGAGACTGGCTGGCGGCTGAAAGGGCGGTCCCCGCCTCCTACGCGACCGTCCGGTCCCGCTTCGCCCGACTGCGCGGAGAGCTGCGCGAGGCTCTGTCCTGGGCCCGGGAGGGCCTGCGCGGCACCCCGGACGACCCGTCCTGCCGTACGGAACTGGCGCTGGCGGCAGCCCAGTTGAACGAGGTCGCGACGGCGGACGAGGCCCCCTCCGGCCGGGCGACCACATGGCTGCGCGCGGCACACGGCGACACCGCAGGCGCACTGCGGTCGGCCACGGCCCCCGAGGGCAGGGACGAGGGGGAGGCGTACGTCCTGTACGACGCCGTACGCCTAGGGGCCCCGCACCTGGTGGTGGACCGACTGGCCCAACTACCCTCCGAGGAGGCGGAACCCCTGGCCCGGCACGCCGACGCACTGGTCCGCCAGGACGGCCCCGCCCTGGACCGCGCCGCCGAACTCCTGGAGCGCCGGGGCCTGTTGCTCTTCGCCGCCGAGGCCCACGCCCAGGCCGTTCCGGTGCACCGCGACCCACGCGCGGCGCGCAGGTCCCGCTCCCGAGCAATGACCCTGGCCCGCCGCTGCCAGGGCGCCCGAACCCCGGCCCTGTCCGCGCTGACCCTGGGCGAACTCACCGCCCGCCAACGCCAGATCGTCACCCTGGCGGCGGCCGGCCTGAGCAACCGCCAGATCGCAGACCGCCTCACCCTGTCCATCCGCACGGTAGGAAACCACCTGTACAGCGCCTACACCCGCCTGGGCGCAAGCGACCGGGCGGCTCTGCCGTGGCTTCTGGACGAGCCCCCGGCCGCGCAGTCGGCATGACGGACGGCTGCGACGCGTTCACGCCGAGCCGAACGCCGAGAACGCCCACCCCGTCGCCTGGTGCGTCGCATCGCCGGGTAGTGCCGCCCGTGCGTCTCGCAGGGCCTCCGCCAGGGAGAGGCCCGCGCTGAGGCCCTTGTGGAGGGCCAGCATCAGGGGGACCACCGCCGCGTCGTTGACCGGGGCGCTGCTTGCCACCACGCCTGCCGTGCCCAGGGGGAGCAACGCCGTTACCAGGCCCAGGAGTTCGTCCGCGCCGACTGTCGCGAGGCGGCCGGTGTCGCAGCTCGACAGGATGATTCGGTACGGGCTGCGGTCGAGGCGTTCGAAGTCGTGGACGATCAGTGGGCCGTCGGCCATGCGCAGTGACGAGAACAGCGGGCTGTCCGCCCGGAACGTGCCGTGGGCCGCGATATGGGCCAGTGCGGCCCCGTCGAGGGCGTCGAGCACCGCCGGGACCCGTGCGCCCTCGTGTTCCAGGACCGTTGGTCTGCCGTAGCGGTCGACCAGGTCGGGGACCTCTGCCCCGCCGCTCGCCAGGCCCGGCCCTCTGACGAGGACGTGTCGGCCGCTCGGCGGAGGGCCCGTCTCCTGCGCGCGCAGCCAGCTGCTCGCCGACGGGGACACGCTGAGCACCCGGTCGCGGAGGGAGGGGAGCAGGGCCCAGGGGACCCGGTGGAGCCTTCCCGGCGGGACCACGACCACCGGGCCCGTGCCCAGGTGCGGTACCGCCGCGCCCAGCAGCAGTTCCTCCAGCTTGCGGCCCGACGCCTCCAGGATCGGAAGCCTGCCCTCTGCCCCCGGGTGCGCGAGCCGTCGGAGTCCGGCTTGTACATGCTCGGCCTCCGTCACCGCGTCCGCCAGCCGGCCCGCCTCGAAACGGCGTACCTTCCCCTCGCCGCACAGCAGCACCTGCACCCGGCCGTCGACCACCGCGATCTCGATCAACCGCCCACCGCCGCCCAGGCGTTCGAGCAGCCGGGCCGGGTCGAAGCGGTGCCCGTCGCCGCCGGACCCGCCGCGGATGTGCAGGGTGCGGGAGCGCACCTCCCGTTCCAGGCGCCGCTGTTCGCGTTCCAGCGCCGGCACCGGGCGACCGTCGATACGGGCCTCCTCCGCGCGGGCGGCGATCTCCCGGAACGCGGTGAGGCTCTGCCCGAGCGCCGGATCGTCGGGCGGCCGGGTCGGCGGCGCCGACAGGACCGTGGCCCGCCACCGCTCGCTCCACACCAGCAGCCGCCGAGGACCGCCGGACTCCAGCGACGCCCGCTGTGCGAGGGCCGCCAGTTCGGCGCCCTGCGCCGTCGCCCGGGCCCGCAGCTCCGAGGCGCCGAGCGTCATCCGGTGGTCGTCCAGGACGGCGAGCCCGCGCCGGCAGGCCTCCAGTACGCCCCGCCCCGACCCGGCCGCCTCCGCGCGCAGCGCCTGCGCCGCCCAGCCCGTCATCCGCGCCAGCGGTGGACCGACGCGTCGGCTGCGGGCGGCGACCTTCAGATGCTTCTCCGCGTCCTCGGTCCAGCCCAGCGAGAGCGCGATCCGGCCCGCGAGCAGCGACGCCTCGGGCGCGGACGGCGAACCGAAGGCGGCGAGCCGCTCGGCCAGCGCCGCCGCGTCCGCGACCAGCCGCCCCGACTTCCGCCCGGTCGCGACCCGCGCCTCGATCAGCACCAGCCGCGCGTGCGCCTCCCACCAGCTGCGCCGCTGCCCGGCGAACAGCCGTACGGCCACGGCCGCGCGGGCGATCGCGGTGTGCGGATCGTCCGCGAGCCGGGCGGCCTTCGCGGCGGTCAGCAGCAGCTCCGCCTTGCGGGTGCTCTGCCCGCCGATCCCGTCCAGCTCGGCGATCGCCGCGTCGGCCTCCGCGACCGCCTCGGGGGCCAGCCCGGCGGCCATCAGCACCTCGCAGCGGCGGATGTAGAACACGAAGATCGGCGTGCCCAGCCGGTCGTACCGCTCGGCTGCCTCGTCGAACAGCCGCAGCGCCGCCGGGATGTCACCCGCCCGGTACGCGGCCAGCGCCCTGCTCTCGACGACGTCCGCCTTGTCGTGGTCCTGCCCGGTGGTGTCCCACATCTGCTCGGCGGCGGTGAAGTCGGCGTCGGCCCGCTCGGGACGGCCCAGCGCCAGATGCACGGTCGCCCGCAGGGTCAGCGCCCGCGCCGTCCAGATGACGTCGTCCGCCTGCCGCAGCACGGGAATGGCCCGCCGTACGTCGTCCAGCGCCTCGCGGTGATGCCCCAGCACCCACCACGCGTACGCCCGCCGGTACAGCACCCGCGCGCGGGTGTGGCCCGTACCCCGGTCGACGCCCTGCTCGAACGCCTCCAGGCCCTGCCGGGTGCGCCCCGCGTGGACGAGTGCCACGCCGAGCGTGCCGAGGACGTCCGCCTCGCGCTCCGCCGAACCGGCTTCCGCCGCCAGATCGCGGGCGCGCCGCAGATGACGCAGGGCGATGCGCATGTCGCCGAAGTCCCGCTGCCACAGACCGATCACCTGATGGGCGACGGAGGCGTGCAACGGCGTCGGATCGTTGCCGAGGACATTCTCCGCCCGCGCAAGCGCGTCCTTCGGGCGGGCGAACACCATCGGCAGGAGTTCGAGAACCGTGTCGCTTCCCGCAGTCACTTAACGGATGGTAGTGCTCCGCGCCCCGCGTCACACAGGTTTGGCCATGGACAACTCACTGTCCAACGCTGATCGACCCCTGTATCAGGAAATGTGCCGCGGCGCCTGTATCACGCGCCGACCTCGCGGCTCTCATTTAGTGCAACAAGGGATCGGTTCTAGGGGGAGGACATTCCATGGCACCGCAGCGTTTCCAGGAGCAGTTCGACCACATTCAGCGCTCCATGCCCGGCGTGGAGCTGGCGACGGGGCCGGACGACGCGGCCGAGTTCATCTACGAGAAGGGCGTCGTCCTGGCCCGCGACGGCGAGGAGGCCCGCCTCGTCGAGGACACCGTACGCGCGCACTTCACCACCTTCGCCGGCCTGACCGCCGACGAGGTGCGCCGGGACAGCCCGGAGACCAACCGCTCGGGCATCACCCGCATCCGGGTCGGCGACCCCGGCCGGGGCGACCGGCGCGGCGACCGCGCGGTGGCGGGCGCGCTGCGCGCGCTCAGGGAGACGGAGGGCAACGCGCGGCGGCGCCTGGTCAGCCGTAACCACGTGGTGCACATCGCCCCCGTCAACGCCTGTCCCGGCGACGAGCCCGTACCCGTTTCGCACACCGCGGGACCCAACCCGGCCGTGGCCGAGAGCGGCTACGACGCGGACAGCGCCGTCGGCGTCCTGGTCATCGACACCGGCCTCATGCACGACTACGCCTCCTACCCGGCGATGGCCCATGTCCAGGGCGACACCCAGATCGACGAGTGCGACGGGAACGGTGTGCTCCAGCAGTACGCCGGACACGGCACGTTCATCTCGGGGCTCGTCGCGGCCGTCGCCCCGAACACGAACATCGTCTCCCGCAACACCCTCAACGACGCCGGCGCGATCCTGGAGTCCGAGTTCGGCGACAAGCTGTTCGAGGCCGTCGAGCGCGACGGCTGGCCGCCCCTCATCAGCCTCTCCGCGGGCACGTCGAACGGCAGCACGGAAGGCCTGCTCGGCCTCGCCGCGTTCATGGAGGCCCTCCGCGAGCAGCCGCGCACCCTGCTGGTCGCCGCCGCCGGCAACAACGCCAGCGCCACCCCCTTCTGGCCCGCCGCCTATGCGGACAAGCCCGAGTACGCCCAGTCCGTGATCTCGGTGGGCGCCCTGCGCAGCGACGGCGAGTTCGGCGCCTGCTTCAGCAACCACGGCCCCTGGGTGCGGGTCTACGCCCCCGGCGAGCGGCTCACCGGCCCGCTCACGGGCTTCCAGACTCCGGTGCCGTACATCTACCAGCACAGCACGTACGACTCCTGCCGCCACGAGTTCACCTACGCCTGCACCTGCCAGGCCCCCCAGCACCTCGGCGTGCTGACGGGAGAGTACGAGACCACCTCGGGCACCCCGGACCAGGCGCAGTTCGAGGGGTTCGCACAGTGGAGCGGCACCTCGTTCGCCACCCCGCTGGTCGTCGCGATGATCGCCGCCCACATGACCGCCCACAAGGAGACCGACCCGCGCGCCGCCCGACAGCAACTCCTTGCGGCGAACACCGAGTTCGCGGAGGTCCGGGGCGCGGTCGTACCCGCGCTCCTCCCGCCCACCTGGAGCCCGGTGCCCGTCGTGAACATCCCGCCCGCCGTATAGAGGTCAACAGGCCTCCGTGCAAGGACAAATCGAGTGAGGACCATGCGCAGGACGAGTGGAGCACCCCCTTCCACGGCGTACGATGACTTGCCGTACACGAGGGGTGGGGACGTGGACCGAGCTGCGGTCGGCGCATTGGTCCAAGCCGCCGTCGACGGCGACGCGGCGGGCTGGAAAGCGCTGGTGGAAGGGTTGAGCCCGCTGGTGTGGTCGGTGGCGCGCGCCCACCGGCTGTCCGACGCGGACGCGCACGAGGTGTACTCGACCGTCTGGTTCCGCTTCGCTCAGCATCTGGGCCGCATCCGTGAACCGGAGAAGGCGGGTTCGTGGCTCGCGAGCACCGCCCGGCACGAGTGCCTCAAGGTCATCAAGAGCGCCCACCGGATGACACCGACGGACGACGCCCAGCTGCTCGACCGGATCAGTGACGACCGTACGCCCGAGCAGTGGGTGATCGAGTCCGAGGAGGCCTCCGCCGAGGCGGAGCGCATCCGGAAGTTATGGCAGGAGTTCGAGGAACTGGGCGCCCGGTGCAGGCAGTTGCTGCGCATCCTGATGTCCGCGCCGCCGCCCAGCTACCAGGAGATCTCCGCAGGCCTCGGCATCGCCGTGGGCAGCATCGGCCCCCTGCGCCAGCGCTGCCTGCGCCGGCTGCGGGTACGGCTCGCCGCCCGGGGCGTGCTGTGAACGACAACGCGCACGACAGCGACGGATTACCCCACGACTCCGACGACTTGGACGGCACGGCCGACATGACCAGCACTGATGGCACAGACGACACGGACGGCTTCGACGACGAACTGGACGGCGAAACCGACGACTTATCAGAGTTCGAGGGCGACGACTCGCTGGACAACGACCTGCTGGAGGAGACACTGCGCCAGGCCGGGGCAATCATGGACCCGGTTCCGGCGCAGCTCCAGCAGACCGCCGTCGAGGCCTACACCCTCTACTCGCTCGACACCCAATTGGCCGAGCTGACCTTCGACTCGCTCGTCCACGGCATCCCCGTCAGAGGGGCCGTGGACGCACCCCGCATGCTGACCTTCCGCACGGGTGAGCTGACGGTCGACGTCGAGGTGACCGCGCACGGTCTGATGGGTCAGGTGCTGCCGCCCCAGGAGGCCAGGATCGAGGTGCTGAGCGGTCCGCAGCTCGCCTCGCCGCCCAGCCTCACCGCCGATGACATGGGCCGCTTCACCGGCGAACTGCACGTCAGCGGCCCGTTCGCGCTCCGGCTGCGGACGGACGCGGAGGTCGTCGTCACGGAGTGGCTGCGCGCCTGACGCGAGCGCGGCTGTCGGGGGCGGGATCCACAGGGAAGCCCGCCCCCGACCATTGCCCTCACCCCGCCGCGACCAGCGGATAGTGGCAGGCGACCGCGCGCCCCGAGGCCGTCGTGGTCAGCCGGGGCCGCTCCACCGCGCACACCTCCCGCGCGTACGGACACCGCGTGTGGAACGCGCAACCGGCCGGTCTGGCCACCGGGTCGGGTACGTCCCCGGTGAGGACGATCCGCTCCCGGCGCGGCGCGTCCGGGTCGCCGGTCCCGTCGTCGATCTCCGGCACCGCCGACATCAGCGCCTCGGTGTAGGGGTGCGCGGGAGCCCCGTACAGCGTCTCCGTGTCGGCGAGTTCGACGATCTCACCGAGATACATGACCGCGATCCGGTCCGAGACATGACGGACCACGCCCAGGTCGTGGGCGATGAAGACGTACGTCAGCCCGAACTCGTCCTGGAGATCGGCGAACAGGTTCAGCACCTGCGCCTGGATCGACACATCGAGCGCGGACACCGGTTCGTCGGCGACGATCAGCTTCGGGGAGGTCGCCAACGCCCGTGCGATACCGATGCGTTGACGCTGCCCGCCGGAGAACTCGTGCGGGTAGCGGTCCAGATGGGCCGCCGCGAGCCCCACCACGTCGAACAGCTCGGCCACCCGGCGCCGGACGGCGGCGGCATCCCCGTACCGGTGGATGAGCAGCGGCTCGGCCACGATGTCCCCGGCGCGGCGGCGCGGGTTCAGGGAGGCCTGCGGGTCCTGGAACACGAGCTGCATCCCGGGCCGTACAGGGCGCAGCCGGCGCGCGGACAACGTCGTGATGTCCTGCCCGTCGAACTCGACCCGCCCGCCCGTGATGTCGGTGAGCCGGACCAGGCAGCGCCCGAGCGTCGACTTGCCGCAGCCGGACTCGCCGACGACGCCGAGGGTCTCACCCCCGCGCACCTCCAGCGAGACCCCGTCCACGGCCCGCAGCACCTTGCGGTGCCGGGTGAAGGAGTCGCCGCGCAGGGGATAGTGCTTGGTGACGTCCGTGGCGCGCAGCAGCACGTCGGCGTCGCCGGTTCGGGCCTGGGGGTCCGTGGTCACGGCGCCGCCTTTCCGTCGAGGGTGTCCGGCGTCGAGTGCGCCGTACGGGCCGGTCCGCGCTCCCCGGCCGGCAGTCCGCAGCACCTTGCACGCAGGGGGTAGTGCTTGGCGTCGCCGGTTCCGGTCCGGGCGTCCGCTGTCATGACGCGGCCTTTCGGTCCGGAGCAGATCGGGCCGCCGTACGGGCTGTTCCGCGCTCCCCGGCCGGCAGCCAGCAGGCGTCCCGGTGGTCCGACTCGCCGGTGAGCACCGGGCGTTCGTCGCACCGGTCGTGCCGGGCCGGGCAGCGCGGCGCGAACGCGCAGCCCTCCGGGACACTGTCCGGCGACACGGGCACGCCCGCGATGGTGGGCAGCCGGCGCAGGCGCGGACCGCCGACCCGGGGCACCGAGTCGAGCAGTCCCCAGGTGTACGGATGCCGGGGACCGTGGAACACGGCCCGGCGCGGGCCCTCCTCGGCAGCCCGTCCGCCGTACATGACCAGCACCCGGTCGGCGACCTCGGACACCACACCCATGTCGTGGGTGATGATGACGACCGCCGAGCCGCGCGCGTTCAACTCCCGCATCAGGTCGAGGATCTGGGCCTGGATCGTCACGTCGAGCGCGGTGGTCGGCTCGTCGGCGATCAGCAGCGCCGGACCGCAGGCGAGGGCCATCGCGATGACCGCCCGCTGCCGCATCCCGCCCGAGAACTCGTGCGGATAGGCGTCGACACGCGAGGCGGCGTCCGGGATGCCCACGTCCGACAGCAGCGCGACCGCCCGTGCGTGCGCCTCCTTCCGGGACACCTTCTCGTGCGCCCGGATCTGCTCGGCGATCTGCCAGCCGACCGTGTAGACCGGGGTCAGCGCGGTCATCGGGTCCTGGAAGACCATGGCGATCTCCCGGCCACGCACCGACCGCATCTCCTTGTCGGGGAGGGTGAGCAAGTCCCGTCCACGGAAGAGGACTTGGCCCGTGACGGTGACGTTCGGGTTGGTCAGCAGCCGCAGCACCGCCAGCATCGAGACGCTCTTGCCGGAGCCCGACTCGCCGACCACGCCCAGGATCTCGCCGGGGGCGACCGAGAAGGACAGTCCGTCCACGGCGGTGACGGTGCCGCTGCGGGTACGGAAGGAGATCCGCAAGTCCCGTACGTCCAACAGGGGTTGCAGTGGCTCAGGCATGGCGGGCCCTCGGATCGAGTCGCGCGTACAGGATGTCGACCAGGGCGTTGGCGAGGACCACGAAGAACGCCGCGTACATGACCGTCCCCATGATCACGGGCAGGTCCAGGTTCTGCAGCGCGTCGAAGGTGAGCTTGCCGACGCCGGGCAGGCCGAAGACGACCTCGGTGAGCAGGGCGGCCCCGCCCACCAGCGCGCCGAAGTCCAGGCCGAACAGCGACACGATCGGGATGAGCGAGCAGCGCAGCGCGTGCCGGACGAGAATCCGCCGCTCGGACAGGCCCTTGGCGCGGGCGGTGCGGACGTAGTCCTCGCCCAGCGCGCTGACGACCTCGCCGCGCAGCAGCCGGGCGTAGATGCCGGCGTACAGCAGCGCCAGGGTCAGCCAGGGGAAGAGCAGATGCAGGGCCCACTGGCCGGGGTCCTTGCCCAGTTCGACGTACCCGGGTGGCGGTACCCAGGAGAACACCGAGTCGTGCAGGCGCTTCTGGGTGAGGAGGTTGACGACCTCGCCGAGCCAGTAGGCGGGCAGCGAGACGCCCACGACACCCACCAGCATGATCACTGGGTCTGCGGCCGTACCGCGCAGAGCGGCAGCAGCCGTACCCATGAGGATGCCGACCGTCATCCAGATGACCGCCGCCCCGATCACCAGGGACAGCGTCACGGGCATGGCCTGCACGATCTGCGGGACGACCTTCGAGCCGCGGTTGACGAACGACTCCAGGTCCCGGTCGATCAGGAGGTGCCGCATCATCAGCAGATAGCGGACGGGCAGCGGCCGGTCGAGGCCGAAGGAGTGCCGCACCTGGGCGAGGGTGGCCGGGTCGGCGTTGCGGCCCGCGATACGGGCGGCCGGGTCGACCCCCGGGGTGGCGAAGAAGATCAGGAACACCAGCACACTGATCGAGAACATCACCAGCAGCGCGGACAGGAAGCGCCGGAGCGCGAAGTACAGCATCGGATCACACCCCTCCCCTCAGCCGGGCGCTCGGGTCGAGGGCGTCGCGCACCCCGTCGCCGAGAACGTTGAGGGCCGCCGTCGTCAGCGCGATGAGCAGCCCGGGTGCGATGGTCACGGTCGGGCGGGTGTAGAGCAGCCCGAGGCCGTCCTCGATGATCGTGCCCCAGCTGGCGTCGGGCGGCTGGACGCCGACCGACAGGAAGGACAGCGCCGACTCCGTCAGCATCGCGAGCGCGGTCATCAGCGGCAGGAACACGATCGCCGTGGGCAGCACGTTCGGCAGCACCTCCCGGCGCATCACGCGCAGCGCGGGCGCGCCCGACCCGATGGACGCCTGGATGAACTCCTTGTTCCGCAGCACCAGCACCTGCCCGCGCATCGGCCGGGCCACGTACGGAACGTAGATCGCCGCGATGATCACGACCGGCAGCCACAGACTCCCGGCCTCGACGGTGACAGGGCCGAGACTGAGCCCGTCGGTGAGGAGGACGACGGACAGACAGATGGCCAGCAGATACACCGGGAAGGCCCAGATGACATCCAGGACACGGGAGATGACCGCGTCGACGACCCCGCCCGCGTACCCGGCGACGACCCCGACGGCCGTACCGACGACACAGCACAGCAGCGCCGCCGCGACCCCGATGAACAGGCTGGTACGACCGCCGTACAGCAGCCGCGCCATCACGTCACGCCCCTGGTTGTCGGCGCCGAGGAAGTAGTGGCCGAAGTCCCAGGTGGGCCCGATGGGCGTGACACCGAGCCCGAGCCCGGTACTGCTCGGGGTCAGCACCGGCACGGTCTTGCCGTTCACGACCGTCGTCCCGGAGACATGGGACTGGAACGGGTCGGTGTGCGCGATGTGGTCGGCGTACAGCGGGGCCAGCAGGGTCACCGTGACGACGGCGAGCAGGACGAGGGCCGCCGCCACCGCCGACCTGTTGCGCAACAGGTCGGCGGCAGCGGTCCGCCAGGGGCCCGGCGAACGACGCCGGGCCTCGGCGGGGGCCAACTGGGTTGTCGCGCCGCTCACTTGACCCACAACTGCCCGACGAGCATGTAGAACTGCTTGCTGAACTGGTAGTTGCCGACCCGCTTCGACGTGAAGTCGATGATCTTCGGGTTGATCACCGGGACCACCGGGGACTCGGTCATGATGTCCTGGTCGATGGTCGCCCACTGCTGGTCGGCGGCCTTCTGGTCGGTCTGCCCGGTCTTCAGCGCGGTCTGCATCCTGGCGTCGATGCCCTTGTCGCAGAACCCGGCGATGTTGATGCTGGAGTCGCTGCCCGGGTGGAACGAGGCGCAGGACAGCAGCACGTTGAGGAAGTCGGAGGCCGCCGGATAGTCCTGGTACCAGGACGTCAGCGCCAACTGCACCTTGTTCTTGGTGTTCTGGATGTACGTGAACTGGATGTTGGCGGAGAGCGGCTTGAGCGTCGCCTTGTAGCCGAGCTGGGTCAGCAGGCTCTGAAGGTACTGCCCGATCGACTTGTTGACCTCGTCGTCGCTGACCACGATGCCGACCTCCTGCCCGGCCGTCCCCGACTGCTTGATCAGCGCCTTCGCCTTGGCGAGGTCCGGCGCCGACCAGGTCTTCCCGCCACCCTTCGTGTACTGGCACTTGTCGACGTGCCCGGGGAAGCCCGGCGGCAGGATCGTGCACGCGGGAGAGGCGAGGTTCTTGCCGCCGTACAGCCCGACCACCGCGTCGCGGTCGATCGCCCAGTTGATGGCCTGGCGCGCCAACTTGTTGTTGAACGGGGCCGAGTTGACGTTCAGGGTGACGTACCAGAACGCGGTCAGCGGATTGACGTGCGCCTGGGAGGCGTACTGCGTGCCGATCTCGCTCAGCCGGTCGGCGGGCGGCGGGTCGAACATCCAGTCCGCCGAGCCGTTCTGCACGGCGGTCACCTCGGACTCGACGGTCTGCCCGAAGGTGTAGTCGACGTTGTCGGCGTAGGCCTGCGGCTGGGCCTCGCGCGACCACTCCTTGAAGTAGGGGTTGCGCACCAGCTTCAGCGCCCGGTTCGGGTCGTACGAGGCCGCCATGTACGGGCCCGTCGTCGGCAGCGGCTTCGTCCCCGCGTCCTTCGTCGGCGAGTCCTTCGGCACGATGCTGGCGTGCGGAACGGCCAGCTTGTACGGGAACTCCGGGTCCGGCGCCGTCAGGTTGACGGTGACCGCGCCGGCCGCCGCGTCACCGACGACACCCTTGGCGAGCGTGCAGGACGCGGGCGTCTTGAGACAGGCGTCCGCGCCGACGATGCCGTTGTAGAACGTGCCCGCGGTGGGGCTGGACACCTTGAAGATCCGCTGGAAGGACGCCACCACGTCGTCGGTGGTCACCGCCTTGCCGGTGGAGAACTTGATGCCCTTGCGGAGCGTGAAGGTGTACGTCTTCCCGCCGTTGCTGACCGTGGGCATGGCCGCCGCCAGATCCGGTACGACGGTGAACGACTGCTGCCCGCCGGTCTTCTTGAACGCCAGCAGACCGTCGTACATCGACTGGTACAACTGCCAGTACTGGAGCGTGTAGTTGACCTGCGGATCGAAGGTTCCGGCAGCCGCGTGGGCGACCAGCTTCAGCGTGCCGCCCTTGTGCGCGGGCTGGAAGGCGGTCGACTGGGCGCCGCCGGTGGCGGTCGAGGTCGGGTCGGACGAGCCGCCGTCGTCGGAGGACGAACAGGCCGTCGCGGTGAGGGCGAGGGCGGCGGTCACGGCGGCGAGGACGGTACGTCTGGTGGTCCGGGGCATCGGGGAACTCCCGTCGATGGAGCGGGTGCTGAAGACGATGAAGGGTGAGGAGGGTGACTCAGTCGGTGGAGTCGAGGAAGTCGCCGACGACCTGGAGGTACAGCTCCTCCTCCTCGACGTGCGGCATATGGCTGGAGCGCTCGAACATGTGCCAGCGCACATCGGGGATGTGGTCGGCGAAGGGCCGCAGCGTGTCGGGCGTCGCCTCGTCGAAGCGGCCGGAGACCAGCAGGGTCGGCACGTCGATGAGATGAAGCCGGTCGATGACCGACCACTCCTTCATCGTGCCGACGACATGGAACTCGTTCGGCCCGTTCATCGTGTGGTACACGGTCGGGTCGGCCGCGATGTTGTCCCAGGTGGCCTGGACCTCGGCGGGCACCGGGACCGTACGGCACACATGGCGCTCGTAGAAGACCTGCTCGGCGGCCTGGTAGTCGGGGTGGTCGGTGGTCCCGGCGGCCTCGTGGGCTAGCAGGGTCTCCTGGACCTCGGGCGGGAGCGCGGCGCGGAGTTCGGCGGCGCCCGCCAGCCACAGCTCCATGGAGGCGGGGGAGTTGGCGATGACCAGGCCCCGCAGCCCGGACGGGCGGCGCACGGCGTGCTCGGCGGCGAGCATGCCGCCCCAGGACTGACCGAGCAGGTGGTAGCCGTCGGCGATCCCCAACTCCTTGAGCAGGTTGTCGAGTTCGTCGAGAAAGAGCTGGACGGTCCAGAAGTCGGCGCCCTCGTCGGGTAGATGGGTGGACCGGCCGATGCCGAGCTGGTCGTAGTGGATCACCGGGCGGCCCTGCTGGGCGATGCCCGCGATGCGGAGCGTGTAGTCGTGCCCGGCACCCGGGCCGCCGTGCAGGACCACCAGCGGGGTCCGGCCGGGTTCGCCGGTGATCCGGTACCAGGTGGACCAGCCGTTGAAGTCGATGGTCCCGGTGTGGTTCGGTTCGGGAATCGCCACTGAAGAGCCTCCGGGGGCAGGCAGAATCAAGCCAGTCCGTGTCTGAAATAAGTTGGGCGTCTGTGGATGGCTGACATACTGTTTGGGTAAATGCTCAGTCCACAAGACCTTTTAAGACCTTTTAGCGGTGGCCCGGCAGAAGTAACTGCGCGTTCACGCGCCCGGAACCCGCGACCGACCGGGGGAGGACCACTGACCGTCGCACCGCAGCCACCAGAACTGCCCGAGTCACCAGAGCTGCCTGAGCCGCCGCAACGATCAGGTGCCGGGGACGAGCTGTCGCGGGTGCTCGACCGCGCCCTGTCCGGCGGCGGCGCCCCCTCGCCCGAGCTGCGCCCGGTGCGGGTGGCCTCGGCGGTCGACGAGGTCTCCGACCGGCTGCTCACCGCGATCGCCGTCGGCGACTTCCTGCCGGGGGAGCGGCTGCCGGTCGAGCGCGAGCTGATCACCCTGCTCGGGGTGAGCCGCCCGACGGTGCGCGAGGCGGTCGGCCGGCTCCAGGCGGTCGGTGTCATCGAGATCCGCCGGGGCCGGAACGGCGGCGCCTACGTCCGCGACAGCTGGACCGAGTCCTCCGGCGCCGCAGTCCGGCGTACGCTGCTGCCACGCTGGGCGGAGCTGGAGCAGCTCTTCGACCTGCGCGGGCTGGTGGAGGGGATGGTGGCGGCGACGGCGGCCCGCCGCCGACGCCCGGAGGACCTCGTCCCCATGCACGACGCTCTTACGGCCTACCTAGCCGCGAGCGACCCGCGCGAGGAACGCGCCGCCGACAGCGCCTTCCACCGCAGCATCTGCGACGCCACCCACAACCCCCAGATCGCGATGCTCAGCCGCGACCTCCTGGCCCGCGCCAGCCTCGGCTTCCCGGTCGAACCCTGGGGCAAGGGTGAACGCACCCACTTCCACCTGGCCAGCGAGGACCACAAGGCCCTCTACGAGGCAATCGCCTCCGGCGACCCGACCCGGGCGGAGGAGATCGCCCGGGACCACTTCACGATCAGCGCGGACATGATCCGCGAGGTACTGGCGAGGGTCAGAAACACCGACCAGACATGACAATCGGCCCCCGGGACAAGGATCCCAGGGGCCGATCGGCACATCTTGAACTCCGGTGCGGAACCGCGCCCTCAAGGGGCGCGGTGAACTGCGCGACCAGCCCCCGCCGCCCCGCAGCCGACAAACAGCCTTAACCCAGCGTAGCCAGCGTCGAGTTCCAGGTAGCAGAAGGCCGCATAACCGCCTTCGCCTTCTCAACGTCAGGCTGGTAGTACCCCCCGATGTCCGCAGGCTTACCCTGAACGGCGATCAGCTCACCGACAATCGCCTCCGCGTTGGCAGCCAACGCCTCGGCGAACGAAGCGAACCCCTTCGCCAGATCGGCGTCATCGCTCTGCGCGGCCAACTCCTGCGCCCAGTACAGCGACAGGAAGAAGTGGCTCCCTCGGTTGTCGATACCACCGACCCGCCGGGTAGGCGACTTGTCCTCGTTGAGGAACGTCGCCGTAGCCCGGTCGAGCGTGTCGGCCAGAACCTGCGCACGCGCGTTGCCGGTCGTCGTCGCGAGGTGCTCGAAGCTGGCCGCAAGGGCGAAGAACTCGCCCAGGCTGTCCCACCGCAGGTAGTTCTCCTTGACGAGCTGCTGGACGTGCTTCGGGGCGGAGCCACCGGCGCCCGTCTCGAACAGCCCGCCGCCCGCCATCAGCGGTACGACCGACAGCATCTTGGCGCTGGTGCCCAGCTCCAGGATCGGGAACAGGTCGGTGAGGTAGTCGCGCAGCACGTTGCCGGTCACCGAGATGGTGTTCTCGCCGCGGCGGATGCGCTCCACCGACAGCTTGGTGGCGTCGACCGGGTTCAGGATCCGGATGACCAGGCCCTCGGTGTCGTGCTCGTCCAGGTACGTGTTGACCTTGGTGATCAGGTTGGCGTCGTGCGCGCGGGTCTCGTCCAGCCAGAACACGGCCGGGTCACCGGTGGCACGCGCACGCGTGACGGCCAGCTTCACCCAGTCCTTGATCGGCGCGTCCTTGGTCTGGCAGGCGCGGAAGATGTCACCGGCGGCGACCTCCTGCTCGATCACCACGTTGCCGGCCTGGTCGACGAGGCGGACCGTACCGGCGGCCGGGATCTCGAAGGTCTTGTCGTGGCTGCCGTACTCCTCGGCCTTCTGCGCCATCAGACCGACGTTCGGGACCGAGCCCATGGTCGACGGGTCGTAGGCGCCGTTGGCGCGGCAGTCGTCGATCGCGACCTGGTAGACACCGGCGTAGGAGGAGTCCGGGAGGACCGCCAGGGTGTCGGCCTCGGCGCCGTCCGGGCCCCACATGTGGCCGGAGGTGCGGATCATGGCCGGCATCGACGCGTCGACGATGACGTCGGACGGCACGTGCAGGTTGGTGATGCCCTTGTCGGAGTCGACCATGGCCAGCGCCGGGCCCTCGGCCAGCTCGGCGTCGAAGGACGCCTTGATCGCGGCACCGTCGGGGAGGGCCTCCAGGCCCTTGTAGATACCGCCGAGACCGTCGTTCGGGGACAGGCCGGCCGCGGCGAGCGTCTCGCCGTACTGCGCGAACGTCTTCGGGAAGAAGGCGCGCACGACGTGACCGAAGATGATCGGGTCCGAGACCTTCATCATCGTGGCCTTGAGGTGGACGGAGAACAGCACGTCCTCGGCCTTGGCGCGGGCGATCTGCGCGGTCAGGAACTCGCGCAGCGCGGCCACGTGCAGGACGGAGGCGTCGACGACCTCGTCCGCGAGGACGGGTACGGACTCGCGCAGGACGGTGGTCGAGCCGTCCTCGCCCACCAGCTCGATGCGCAGCGAACCGGCCTCGGAGATCACCACGGACTTCTCGGTGGAGCGGAAGTCGTTCTCGCCCATCGTCGCCACGTTCGTCTTGGACTCGGGGGTCCAGGCGCCCATGCGGTGCGGGTGGGTCTTGGCGTAGTTCTTCACCGACGCGGGGGCGCGGCGGTCCGAGTTGCCCTCACGCAGGACCGGGTTCACGGCGGAACCCTTGATCTTGTCGTAGCGGGCGCGGATGTCGCGCTCCTCGTCCGACTTCGGGTCGTCCGGGTAGTCGGGCAGCGCGTAGCCCTGGCTCTGCAGCTCGGCGACGGCGGCCTTGAGCTGCGGGATCGACGCCGACACGTTCGGCAGCTTGATGATGTTCGCCTCGGGCGTCTTCGCCAGTTCGCCCAGCTCGGTGAGGGCGTCCGCGATGCGCTGGCCCTCCTCCAGGTACTCGGGGAAGACGGCGATGATGCGGCCGGCCAGCGAGATGTCCCGGGTCTCGACGTTCACCCCGGCCTGCGAGGCGTACGCCTGGATCACGGGCAGGAACGAGTGGGTCGCCAGGGCGGGCGCCTCGTCAGTGTGCGTGTAAATGATGGTCGAGTCAGTCACCGGGTGCTCCGCTCCACGTCTGCAACATTGCTCGACATCAAGATATCTCGTGATCGGGTCTCACTCGACAGCGGTCTGTACCGAACTCGATCGCAGTCCGTTCGGACAGGCG
Organism: Streptomyces sp. NPDC000878; assembly: GCF_053599695.1. Taxonomy (NCBI): domain Bacteria; kingdom Bacillati; phylum Actinomycetota; class Actinomycetes; order Kitasatosporales; family Streptomycetaceae; genus Streptomyces; species Streptomyces sp. NPDC000878. The sequence goes on from NZ_JBSFMT010000006.1 coordinate 96,759, forward strand.
TGCAACCGATTCCGCCGATCTTGTGGTCTAGGTGGTAGATCCGCACATCCGATGCGGCGGCCGGACCTGACCACCCGGCTGCCCGAGCGAAAGCGAAACATGAGATATCGCACCAGACTGACGGCACCGGCGGCTGTTCTGCTCGGCACGGCCGCGGCGACGACCCTGGCTCCCTCGGCCCACGCGGCGTCCGGGGGGACCACGAAGGGGGCTTCCGGGGGAAGCGCCGGCCCGGGCCCCGAGACCCTCGGTGACCCCGTCTACCCGAGCCTGGGGAACGACGGCTACCGCGTCTCCGCCTACCACCTCGACCTCGCCTACGACGCCACGACCAAGCTGGTCGACGGCAAGGCGACCCTGCGCATCCGCACCACCCAGGCCCTGACCCGCCTCTCCCTCGACTCCCTCGGCCTGGACATCCGCTCCGTCCGCGTCGACGGCCGCACGGCCACGTACGAGCAGGTCGACGAGAAGCTGAGGATCACCCCCGCCCGTACGCTCCGGGCGGGCACCTGGACGACGGTCTGTGTCGAGTACGGCGCCGACCCGCGCCGCGTCCTGAGCCACACCGCCTGGGTCGCCACGCCCGACGGCTTCGCGGTGTGCCCGCAGCCCAACTCCGCGCACACCGTCTTCCCGTGCAACGACCACCCGGTCGACAAGGCCGACTTCACGTTCCGGCTCACCGTCCCGGACAACCTGCGCGGAGTCGCCAGCGGCGCCCTCGTCCGTACGGAGAGCCTGAGCGGCGGCCGGACGGCGTACACCTACCGTTCGCGCTCGCCGATCGCCACCGAGATCGTGCAGATCACCGTCGGCGAGTACGTGATCAAGGACCGGCAGGGGCCGCACGGGCTGCCGCTGCGGGACGTCGTCCCGGTCGCGCGCGCCGCGGCCCTCGAACCGGCGCTGGCGCTCACCCCGAACCTGGTCGCGTGGATCGAACAGCGCCTCGGCGCCTACCCGTTCGAGACGTACGGTCTGCTGCCGTGCAACTCCGACGACCCGGCCGCCTTCGACTTCACGGGCCTGGAGACGCAGACCCTCACGCTCTACAAGCCGAACTACCTTCTCCAGGAGGAGAGGTTCATCGGCTCGCACATGATGCACGAGCTGGTCCACTCCTACTTCGGCAACAGCGTCAGCCCCGGCACCTGGGCCGACCTCTGGATCAACGAGGGCCACGCCGACTTCTACGGGCTGCTCTACCGCTACGAGCGCGGCTGGGCCGACTCCATCGGCCTGACCACGATGGAAGCCCGGATGAAGAACACCTACGCGCGCGGCGACCAGTGGCGCCACGACTCCGGGCCGGTCGCGGCACCCAACGAGGCCAACCTCTTCGACAGCCAGCGCTACCTGGGTGGCGTCCTCGTCCTCTACGCGCTGCGCCAGTTCGTCGGCGAGGCCACCTTCGGCGCGATCGAGCGCACCTTCCTCGACCGCTACCGCAACGCCTCGGCGACGACCGAGAACTACATCTCGGTCGCCTCCGAGGTCTCCGGCCAGGACCTCTCCGGCTTCCTGCGGGACTGGCTGTACGGCACCACGACACCGCGGATGCCCGGTCACCCGGACTGGACGGTCACACCGGTGACGGCACGGCTCGCGCCGCAGAACCGTACGGCCGGTCATCACGACAACTCGGCGACCCTCTGACGCACCCTCAGTCGAGCCGGGCCGAGGACATCTCGCCCGGCTCGACCTCGGTGCCGCGCTGCTGCGGGATCACCACCGCACCGTGCTGCAACGCCACCGTGCGGGTGGGCGCCGGGATCCGGATGCCCTCCGCGCGGTAGCGCCGGTGCAGGCGCTTGATGAACTCGTGCTTGATCCGGAACTGGTCGCTGAACTCGCCGACGCCCAGGATGACGGTGAACCCGATCCGCGAGTCGCCGAAGGTGTGGAACCGGACGAGCGGCTCGTGGTCGGGGACGGCGCCGGTGATCTCGGTCATCACCTCGGCGACCACCTCGATGGTCACCGCCTCGACGTGCTCCAGGTCGCTGTCGTACGCCACCCCGGCCTGGACCAGGATCGTCAGCATCTGTTCAGGACGCATGAAGTTGGTCATGTTGGTCTTGGCCAGCTCCCCGTTGGGGATGACGACCAGGTTGTTGGAGAGGTTGCGGACCGTCGTCTGCCGCCAGTTGATGTCCTCGACATACCCCTCCTCGCCACTGCTCAGCCGGATGTAGTCACCGGGCTGGACGGTCTTCGAGGCGAGAATGTGGATGCCCGCGAAGAGGTTGGCGAGGGTGTCCTGGAGGGCGAGCGCGACGGCCAGACCGCCGACTCCCAGGGCGGTGAGCATCGGCGCTATGGAGACGCCCAGCGTCTGCAGCACGACCAGGAAGCCCAGGGCCAGGATGACGACCCTGATGATGTTGACGAAGATCGTCGCCGATCCGGCGACCGCCGACCGGGACTGGGTGACCGTCCGCACCAGCGTGCTGACGACTCTCGCGATGGTCAGCGTCGTGACGCCGATCAGCAGCACGGTCAGCGTCTGGTTGACGTTGTGCCCGACCGTCTTCGTCAGCGGCAGCGCCGCCGCGGCGACCGCCACGCCGGCGGTGAACGCCGACCAGGGCACCACCGTGCGCACCGCGTCCACGATGACGTCGTCCCCGCTCCAGCGGGTGCGGTCGGCGTGCCGGCCCAGCCAGCGCAGCAGCATCCGCAGCAGGAAGGCCGCCAGCAGCCCCACGGCCAAGGCGATGCCCGCGACGACCAGATCGTCCACGGTGAGGTCTCGCTTCACCGGTCACCTCCGAGGAGTGGATCCGCGGCGCCCAGCGCCACCGACGGCCGGATGTGAAGTCTCGTCACGTGCCACCTGTTCGAATCTTTGAAGCGTCTTGAATGTGCGATCAACGTCCGGACGTCTGTACGAAGTCCGGCGCGACCGCTCATCCTGCCGCATCCGGCGGACCGTTCGGCACCGAGCGGTGCGGAACCCGCCATCGAGCAGCTCAGACGGGGAGCGCATCGCAGACGTCCGCCGGGTGCACCTCCCATGCGGGGAAGGGGTCCTCGTACATCGTGTGTGCCAACTCACCTGCGTACGTGGCCAGTTCCGCCTCCGTCAAGAGGCAGCGCGACAGTGCCAGCCGCAGCGACTGGCGGCGAAGATCGGTGCCGATGAACACCAACTCCTGGCCCTGTACGGGGGATTCGCCGCCCACGCCGTCAGCGGCGGCGATCGGCTCGAAGCGGGCCACTGAACCCGCCTGCGACCACAGTCCCGTGGTGCCGGGACGGGAGGCGAGGGTGAAGAAGCCCTTGGAGCGCAGCACTTGGCCGTAGTCGCCCGCGTCGAGCGGGCCGGTGAGGAGGTCCCAGAGACGGCCCGGATGGAAGGGGCGCGGGTCGCGCAGGACGAGCGAGGAGATGCCGTACTCCTCCGTCTCCGGGACGTGGTCGCCGTTCAACTCGGCCACCCAGCCCGGGGCCTGCTCGGCCTTCTCCAGGTCGAACAGGCCGGTGCCGAGGAGTTCGGCGGGGTCGATCGTGCCACGGACCGTACGGTGCACACGGGCGGCCGGGTTGAGGCGCCGCAGGGTCGCCTCCAGACGGTCGGCCGTCTCCTCGGGGACGAGGTCCGTCTTGTTGAGGAGGATGACGTCGGCGAACTCGATCTGGTCGACGAGGAGATCGCTCACCGTGCGTTCGTCACCCTCGACGGGGGTGATCCCGCGCTCCGACAGGTCGTCGCCGCGGTCCAGTTCGGGCAGGAAGTTCACCGCGTCCACGACCGTGACCATGGTGTCGAGACGGGAGACGTCCAGCAGGCTCGCGCCGTCGTCACGGCCGAAGGCGAAGGTGGCCGCGACCGGCATGGGTTCGGAGATTCCGGACGATTCGATGAGCAGGTAGTCGAAGCGGCCCGCGCGGGCCAGCTTCTCGACCTCCTCCAGGAGATCGTCCCGGAGGGTGCAGCAGATGCAGCCGTTGGTCATCTCGACCAGCCGCTCCTCCGTGCGGGAGAGGGCGCCGCCGTCCCGGACGAGGGACGCGTCGATGTTGATCTCGCTCATGTCGTTCACGATGACCGCGACCCGCAGGCCCTGACGGTTGCCGAGAAGGTGGTTGAGCAGCGTCGTCTTTCCGGCGCCGAGAAAGCCGGAGAGCACGGTCACGGGCAGACGGGGGTCAGCGGAAGTGGTGGGCATGCCTCCGCACGCTAGCTTATTGGAAATCATTTTCACAAGCGGCCTTGGGGTTCGACCCCGGGGTGCCACCCCCGAAGTGACCCTCAGATCACCTTGAGCCGCACCAGCGCCCCCAGCGTCAACGCCCCCGGCAGCAGCGGCACCCAGACGGTGATGATCCGGAACGCCAGCACCACCGCCGTGGCGACGGTCACCGGCGCGCCCACCGCGACCAGGGCCACGATCAGCGCCGCCTCGACCGAGCCGATACCGCCGGGCGTCGGGATCAGCGCCACGGCGACCGTCGCGGCGAGGTAGGCGAGCGCCATGTGCCAGGGCGGCACCGGCAGCCCCAACGCCATGCCCACCGCGGCCAGTCCGGCGGCCTGCAACGCCGGGAACGCCAGCGAACCGCCCCACAGCGCCAGCGCCCTGGCCGGCCGCATGTGCACGGAACGGGCCTCGCCGAGTGCCGTACGCAGGAAGGAGAGCGAGGCCGTGCGCAGCCGTCGTACGCAGGCCAGCGCGCCCGCCGCCGCCAACAGGACGACGCAGATGCCGACGAGCAGCGGGCCGAGCGCCGTGTCGGGGACGAGGCCGCGGAGTTTCAGGGCGTGCGGGAACGCGATCAGCAGGGCGGCCAGCAGGCCCAGTCGGCCGATGACCTCCGCGAGCAGATACAGGGCGAGCGCCGCCGAGGAACGGACCAGTGGCAGGCCGCACACCGTCATGAACCGCAGATTGACCGCGCTCGCGCCGAGCCCCGTCGGGAGGAGATGGTTGGCGGAACCCGCCGCGAACTGCGTGGCGAGCAGCCGCAGTCTGGGCAGCCGCTCGACGACGGCGCCCTGCCGGCTGACGGCGGCGGCCACCCAGGTCAGGCAGGTCGCGCCGGCCGCGGCCAGCAGCCAGGGCCACTTGGCCGTCGCCAGATGGCCGAAGCCCGCGCCGAGGACGTCCCGGTGGCGCACCGCGACCACGGCGACGAGAACGAGGGGGAGCAGGCACAGGATCTGGCGCACCGGTACGCGCCGACGCCGGGGCGGAGCGGGGGCGGACGGGGAAGGGGGAACCGCTGTCACGTTCGGAGAGGTTTTCCTCACCGCACCAACGCCGGGTTGCGGGCGCCCGGCCTCAGGCCGTCCACCCGGGCAACGACAGGCGGTGGCATGCCGCCGACGCTTGACCTCAACTTTACTTTAGGTCCTAGGGTCACCGTCATGAGCATGGAAACCACCGCCTGGATGCAGTTGCAGAGCGTCATGACCGCCCACCAGGAGCGGCGCCCCTTCGCCCGCGCGACCCTGCGCCGTATCGCGGAGTTCGCGCGCCCGCACCGCCGCCGTATCACCCGCTTCCTCGTCCTGAGTGTGCTGACCGCGCTGCTCGCCGTCGCGACCCCCGTCCTCGCGGGCCGGGTCGTCGACACGATCGTGTCGGGCGGCGACGAGGGCACGGTCGTCCGGCTCGCGCTGCTGATCGCGCTCATCGCGGTCGCCGAGGCGGCCCTCGGGATTCTCGGCCGCTGGCTCTCCGCGAAGCTCGGGGAGGGGCTCATCCTCGATCTGCGGACGGCCGTGTTCGACCATGTGCAGCGCATGCCGGTCGCGTTCTTCACCCGCACCCGCACGGGAGCACTGGTCTCCCGGCTCAACAACGACGTCATCGGCGCGCAGCGCGCGTTCAGCAACACCCTGTCCGGGGTGGTGAGCAACCTGGTCACGCTGGTGCTCACGCTCGCCGTGATGTTCACCCTGTCCTGGCAGATCACCCTGCTCTCGCTGGTGCTGCTGCCGGTGTTCGTCGTGCCCGCCCGGCGGATGGGCAGCCGGATGGCCCGGCTCCAGCGCGAGGCCGCCGACCTCAACGCGTCGATGGGCACCCGGATGACCGAGCGCTTCTCGGCCCCCGGCGCCACCCTCGTCAAGCTCTTCGGCCGGCCCGACGAGGAGTCCGCCCAGTTCGCGGCCCGCGCCCGCCGGGTACGGGACATCGGCGTACGGACGGCCCTCGCGCAGTCGGCCTTCATCACCGCCCTCACCCTGGTGTCGGCCCTGGCGCTCGCCCTGGTGTACGGGCTCGGCGGCTGGTTCGCGCTGCGCGGCACCCTGGAACCCGGCGCGGTCGTCGCGCTCGCCCTCCTCCTGACCCGGATGTACGCGCCGCTCACGGCGCTCGCAGGGGCGCGCGTCGAGGTGATGAGCGCCCTGGTGAGTTTCGAGCGTGTCTTCGAGGTGCTCGACCTGAAGCCCCTCATCACGGAGAAACCGGACGCCTGCGAGGTCCCCGATGGCCCGGTCGCGGTGGAGTTCGACAACGTCCGCTTCGCCTACCCCGCCGCCGACCGGGTCTCCCTCGCCTCCCTGGAGGAGGTGGCCGCCCTGGACACCAGAGGCGGTACGGAGGTCCTGCACGGCGTCAGCTTCCGCGCCGAACCCGGCCAGACCATCGCCCTCGTCGGCTCCTCCGGCGCCGGAAAGTCGACCATCGGACAACTCCTGCCCCGCCTGTACGACACGGACGAGGGCGCCGTACGCATCGGCGGCGTCGACGTCCGCGACCTGAGCGCCGCCTCGCTGCGCGGCACCCTCGGCATGGTCACCCAGGACGGCCACCTCTTCCACGAGACCGTGCGCGCCAACCTGGCGCTGGCCCGCCCCACCGCGACGGACGACGAGCTGTGGGAGGCCCTGACCCGGGCCCGCCTCGACGACCTGGTCCACGCGCTGCCCGACGGCCTGGACACGGTGGTCGGCGAACGCGGCTACCGCCTCTCCGGTGGCGAACGCCAGCGCATGACCATCGCCCGGCTGCTGCTGGCCCGCCAGCGTGTCGTCGTCCTCGACGAGGCGACGGCCCACCTGGACAACACCTCGGAGGCCGCGGTCCAGGAGGCCCTGGCGGAAGCCCTGTCCGACCGTACGGCCATCGTGATCGCCCACCGCCTCTCGACGATCCGCGCGGCCGACCTGATCCTCGTGGTCGAGGCCGGCCACATCCTGGAACGCGGCACGCACGACGAACTCCTGGCCCTGGACGGGCGGTACGCGCAGCTGTACCGGACGCAGTTCGGCGCCCGGACGGAGACCGGCCCGCCGGTGGCGGACGTACCGGAAGCCGCGTCGGCATACCTGAGCAGGAGCTCGACTGCCGCCGATGTACTGCCGTTTCGGTAGGAGGTCCTCCCGTTTCGGTAGGTCCAAGTGCCACTACGGGGAGGACGACCAAGGGGCCCTTGCCGGGACAGCCTGTTCGGGTACGTGAAACCCGAGGTGAGGTTCCCTTCCGTGGCTACTTTTCTGTATCGACTGGGCCGTCTGGCCTTCCGACGGCGTGGTTACGCCGTCCTGGCATGGCTGGCCGTACTGACCGCCGTCGGGCTGGGCGCCCTACAGGCGCCGGGGGCCGCCGACGAGGAGTTCTCGATGCCCGGCATCGAGTCGCAGAAGGCGTTCGACCTGATGGGAGAGCGCTTCCCCGGCGCCGCTGCCGACGGCGCCACCGCCCGGGTGGTGTTCGTCGCCCCGGACGGGCAGAAGGTCACCGCCACCGAGAACAGAGAGGCCGTCGAGGAGGCCGTGGACGCCCTGGGCGACGGCACCCAGGTCGCCGGTGTCACCGACCCGTTCGAGTCGCGGGCAGTCAGCGGGGACGCCTCGACGGCGTACGCGACCGTCACCTACAAGGTGAAGTCGTCCGAGGTCACCGACACGAGTCGGACGGCCGTCGAAAAGGCCGCCGACCAGGCCCGGGAGGCCGGTCTGACCGTCGAGGCGGGCGGCGACGCGATGGACAGCGGAGGCGGACCGGGCGGCGTGGCCGAGATCATCGGTGTCGCGATGGCCGCCGTGGTGCTGCTGATCACCTTCGGCTCGCTCGCGGCGGCCGGGCTGCCTCTGCTGACGGCGGTCCTCGGCGTCGGCATCACCATGTTCACGATCACGTTCCTGGCCGACGCCCTCGGCCTGTCCACCAACACCGGCACCCTCGCGATGATGCTGGGCCTCGCGGTCGGCATCGACTACGCCCTGTTCGTCGTCTCCCGCTACCGCGAGGAACGCGCCAAGGGGCACGCCCCGGAAGAGGCGACCGGGCTCGCGGTCGGTACGGCCGGATCGGCGGTGGTCTTCGCCGGTCTCACCGTGGTCATCGCGCTCGCCGGACTCGCGGTGGTCGGCATCCCGATGCTCACCAAGATGGGCCTCGCGGCGGCCGGCGCGGTCGTCGTCGCCGTCCTCATCGCCCTGACCGTCGTCCCGGCACTGCTGGGCTTCTGGCCGGGCGCCGTGCTGCCGAGGGCGGCACGCAAGGAGACGAAGCGGAGGCCGGGGTGGCGGAAGGGGAAGGCCGCCGCCTCCGAGAAGGGGGCCGGGTCCGGGCCGGAGCACGAGAGCAACCTCGGTACCCGGTGGGCCCGCTTCGTGCTGCGCCGTCCCATCCCCGTGCTGATCCTGGGTGTTCTGGGCCTCGGCGCACTGGCGATACCGATGACGTCCCTGCAGCTGGGCATGCCGGGCGACGAGGCCAAGTCCACGTCCACCACCGCGCGCCGCGCCTACGACGCTCTCGCCGACGGCTTCGGCCCCGGCTTCAACGGGCCCTTGACCATCGTCGTCGACGCCGAGGGCGCCGCCGACCCGAAGACGGCCGTGGCGAGCATCGGCGAGAGGATCGGCGCCACGAAGGGGATCGTCTCCGTCACGAACCCGCACTTCAACGACGCGGGGGACACCGCCGTGTTCACCGCGACCCCGTCCACCGGCCCCACCGACGAGCGGACCAAGACCCTGGTCACGACCATCCGCGACGCCCGTCCCACGACCGAGGCGGCGGCTGACGGAGCCACCTTCGAGGTCACCGGCACCACGGCCCTGAACATCGACATCTCCGCGAAGGTCCAGGCGGCGCTGGTCCCGTATCTGGTGACCGTCGTCGGGCTGGCGATCGTCCTTCTGCTGGTGGTCTTCCGGTCCCTGCTCGTTCCGCTGAAGGCGGCCCTCGGCTTCCTCCTCTCGGTCCTCGCCGCCCTCGGCGCGGTCGTCGTGGTCTTCCAACAGGGCCACGGGGCAGGCCTGTTCGGCGTCGAGCAGACCGGACCGATCATGAGCCTGATGCCGATCTTCCTCGTCGGCATCGTCTTCGGTCTCGCCATGGACTACGAGGTCTTCCTCGTGTCACGGATGCGGGAGGCGTACGTCCACGGCGAGTCGGCCGAGCAGGCGGTCGTCTCGGGGTTCCGGCACAGCGCCCGGGTCGTCGTGGCCGCCGCGCTGATCATGATCGCCGTCTTCGCGGGCTTCATCGGCGAGCACGACTCCATGATCAAGATGATCGGGTTCGGCCTGGCCACCGCCGTACTCCTCGACGCCTTCGTCGTCCGGATGGCACTCGTACCCGCCGTCCTCGCCCTCCTCGGCGACAAGGCCTGGTGGCTGCCCCGCCGACTCGACCGGCTGCTGCCCCGCGTCGACGTCGAGGGCGAGGCCCTCACCCGCCGCCTGGCCGGCACCACGGACCCCGACCCCGACCCGGACCCGACCCCGGACGAGCCGGTCGAGGCCCGCGTCTGACCGGGCCGGCCCCGGCCCGTCCCAGGGCCGCCCGTGGCGAAGGCCACGGGCGGCCCGCGCGGCATTCCCTGCCGCATCGTCCACCATGGGCTCAGATCCTTCCCCCGGAGAGACAGATGACCACCAGCCTGGAGCGCTACCCACGGCGCCGGATCACGGCCACGGACGTGATCATGGTCCTGGGCCTGCTCGGCACCGTGACCCTCGGTGCCTCGATCGCCATCCCCGGGGTCACCCAGCCGCGCGAGAACTGGCCTGCCGAAGCCCTCGCAGTCGTCTCCTGTCTCGCCCAGCTGAAGTCACGCACCCACCCGCGCAGCACGCTCGTCGTGGCCACGGTCTGCACGGTCATCACCGTGGCCCTCGGCTTTCTGGTGACACCCCTGCTGCTCGCCCCTCTGATGATCGCCCTGTACCGGCTGGCCGCCGGCACTGATCCCAGAACCACGCGTTTGTACGGTGCCGTGACCATTGCCGTGGTGGTCATCACCTCTGCGGCCGACCAGCCCGCGGACGAAATACTCCTGCTGCGCACCGTCGGCCCCGTGCTGTGGCTGATGCTGCCCCTGGTCGGTGGCAGCCGGGACCGTCTGCGCCGGGACTACACGGACTCCGTGCAGGCGCGTGCCTCGTACGCCGAGCGCACCCGTGAGGAGGAGGCCCGGCTGCGGGTCGCCGAGGAGCGGCTGCGGATCGCCCGCGAACTCCACGACGTCGTCGCCCACCACATGGCCGTCGCCAACGCCCAGGCCGGCACCGCCCGCCACCTCGCGCACTCCCACCCCGAACAGGCGATGAAGCTGCTCGACGAACTGAGCACCACCACGTCCTCCGCGCTGCTCGAACTCCGCGCCACGGTAGGGGTGTTGCGCCAGACCGGAGACCCCGACACCGACTCCCTGGAACCGGCTCCCGGCCTGGACCGCCTGCCCGAGCTGATCGCGACCTGCGAGACCGCCGGCATCGAGGTCACCGTCACGACCGACGGGGAACCCCGGCCCCTGTCACCGGGCGTGGACCTGACGGCGTTCCGGATCATCCAGGAGGCCCTCACCAACGTCACCAAGCACGGCGCCGGCAAAGGGGCCCGCGTCCGGCTCGCGTACTCCGAATCCCGGCTGCTGATCTCGGTCACCAACGAAGCAGCCGCCACCACTCCGTCGGTACCGGGAGGCGGCTACGGCCTGATGGGCATGCGTGAGCGTGCCCACTCCGTCGGCGGCGACCTGCGCGCCGGACCCCGGCCCGGGGGCGGCTTCGAAGTCACCACCGCGCTCCCGCTGCACTCGCAGACCCCGGAAGAAGCCCTGGCAGAAGCCCCGGAGAATGTCAGGGAAGCCGCCCTGGAGGATGTCCGGGAAGCAGTCGCACCCCGCACAGAAGACGAGGCCATCGCGTGACCATCCGTGTCCTGCTCGCCGACGACCAGGCCCTGCTGCGGGGCACGTTCCGGCTGCTGATCGACTCCTGCGCCGACATGGAGGTGGTCGGCGAGGCGGCCAACGGTGACGAGGCGGCGGACCTCGCCCGCACCCACCACCCCGACGTCGTCCTCATGGACATCCGGATGCCCGGCTCGGACGGTCTCGCCGCGACCGCCGCGATCTGCGCCGACCCCGAACTGGCCGGCACCCGCGTCCTCATCCTCACCATGTTCGAGACCGACGAGTACGTCGCCAAGGCCCTGCGCGTCGGCGCCAGCGGCTTCCTCGGCAAGTACGTCACCACCGACGCCCTCCTCACCGGCATCCGCACGGTCGCCTCAGGCGAGGCCCTGTTCTCGCCCGGCGCCACCCGCGCCCTCATCACCCGCTTCCTCACCACACCCGCACCCGGCGGCCTCCTCGCACCCCCGGAACGCCTCGCCGACCTCACACCCCGCGAACGCGAGGTCACCGCCCTCGCCGCGCAGGGCAAGTCGAACGCCGAGATCGCCGCGGACCTGGTCCTGAGCGTGCTGACCGTCCGCACCCACATCCAGCGCTCCCTGACCAAACTCGGCGCCCGCGACCGGGCCCAGCTCGTCGTCATCGCCTACCAGACCGGACTCGTCCGGGCCGCCGTGCGCGACCTCTGACGTCAGAGGTCCAGCAGATCCCGGGTCCGCACCGGAAGCCCCGTCTCGAAGGAGCGGTTCGCGGCCAGGCCGGTGACCAGGGAGTGGGCGCCGTCGGCCGCGTCCGCCGCGCGGTGCAGGGGGTCCTCGACCCGGGTGCCGAACACGTCCTGGAGCATGCGCACGTCGCCGCCCCCGTGCCCGCCCTCCCCGGTGGCGATCTTGATCTCGCGCGGCTCCTCCCAGAAGCGGCGCAGCATCAGCTCGGTACGGCCCGCCGTGTCGGCCACCTCGGCGCCGTGCAGCACGGGGCCGGAGCAGCTCACCGCGACCCGGGGGCGGGTCCACGTCGACTCCTCGACGAGCAACTCCAGCCGTCCTTCGCTGCCGTTGAAGGCGATGCGGTAACCCTCCCAGGGGGCGTACGCCGTCAGGTGGTACGTCAGCGTCGTGCCGGTCGCGTACCGCACGAGGACCGCCATGTCGTCCTCGATGGTCACACCGGGGCCGAACACGTTCTGGTCGCGGTGGTAGCCGTCCTCCGCCTCCGCGTCCAGGTACAGCGCGCTGAGCATGGGCGAGTCCCTGAGGTGTACGGCGAAGAGGTCGTCCTGGGCGGCGGGGGAGCCGTGCGCGCGGGTGTAGTCCCGGGCGAGGCCGCGGCGCCGGCCGGCCTCGTCGCCGTAGAAGAAGAGACCGCCCTGCGCGAAGACGCTCTCCGGCCGGGTGCCGAGCCACCAGTTGACCAGGTCGAAGTGGTGGGTGGCCTTGTGGACCATCAGGCCACCGGAGTCGGCCTTCTCGCGGTGCCAGCGGCGGAAGTAGTCGGCGCCGTGGCGCAGGTCGAGCAGCCACTCGAAGTGCACCGACCCGACCTCGCCGATCTCCCCGCCCGCGATCAGCTCCCGTACGGCCGAATGCACCGGGTTGTAGCGGTAGTTGAACGCGACCCGCACCTCGCGGCCGGTGCGTTCGACGGCGTCCAGGATGCGGCGGGCCCTGCCTGCGTCGGTCGTCATCGGCTTCTCGGTGACCACGTCGCAGCCCGCCTCCAGGGCGCGCACGATGTAGTCGTCGTGGGTACGGTCCACGGAACAGACCACGACGAGGCCGATCCGCTCACGGCGCAGCATCTCGTCGAAGTCCTCGGCGGCGTACGCGGGTACGGGCGCCCGGCCCGGGTCGGCGTCCGCGAGCCAGCCGTTGTGGACCGCCATCCGGTGGGAGTTGACATCGCAGAAACCGGCCAGCTCGAACCGGTCCGCGTAGGGACCGGCCAGCGCCTCGGTGAACAGCCGGGCACGGGCACCCAGACCGACCACGGCGGCGCGGCGGCGTGCGGTGCCGGACGTCATGCGGGTCTCCATTCCCTCAGCCTAGGCCGAGGGCGCGGAGCAGTGGCACGGATCACGCGGGCCGGCGGCGGCCGGTGCGTAGGCTGGTCGCACTCGGCCCACGAGTCCTCAGTAGGGTGAGTGAACAGCCCTTGACCTGCATTGACGCAGGCAGGGAGCCTAGCTCAGGGAGTACCTTCATGCTGCGCACCATGTTCAGGTCCAAGATCCACCGAGCCACCGTCACCCAGGCCGACCTGCACTACGTCGGCTCCGTGACCATCGACGCCGACCTCCTCGACGCCGCCGACCTGCTGCCCGGCGAACTCGTGCACATCGTCGACATCACCAACGGCGCCCGGCTGGAGACGTACGTCATCGAGGGCGAGCGGGGGTCCGGTGTCGTCGGGATCAACGGGGCGGCGGCCCACCTCGTCCATCCCGGAGATCTGGTGATCATCATCGGATACGCTCAGGTGACCGACGCCGAGGCGCGGACGCTGCGGCCGAAGGTGGTCCACGTGGACCACGGCAACCGTGTCGTGGCGCTGGGCGCCGACCCGGCCGAGCCGGTGCCGGGCTCGGAGCAGAAGCGCAGCCCGCAGGCGGTCACCGTCTGACGGCCCGAGGATCCGGCGAATCGACGAATCGACGAGGAGTGTCCATGAGTGACATCGAGATCCGGGACGACCGGGCGGCGGGCCGCCTGGAAGCGGTGGCCGCCGGCGAAGTCGTGGGCCGCATCGAGTACTTCGTGCTGGCCGCGCGTGGACGCGCGCTGGTCCCCGTCCACACGATCGTCGAGCCCGCGCACGAGGGAAAGGGCATCGCGGGCTCACTCGCCCGCGAGCTGTACGCCATGGCCGCCCGCGAGGGGATCGTCGTGGCCCCCCTCTGCCCGTACGTCGTGAAGTGGGCCGAGCGTCACCCCGACGAGGCCCCGGCGGCCGACCCCGGGCTTCTCCAGGCCGCCAAGGAGTGGCTCGTGGCGAACCCCGACCGCTTCTGACGCCAAACAGCCCGCCTGTCCGGCTGTCCGACAAGAGGATTCGCCTCGCCGTGCTCGCCCTTCTGCACACCTCACCCGTGCACGTCCCGGTGTTCGACGCCCTGCGCGACGAGGACCACCAAGGCCTGGAACTCGCCCACTTGATCCACGAGAACCTGCTGACCAGGGCGCGGGTGGAAGGGCCCGAGGCCGTGGCGGGTGACGTACGGGCGGTCCTGGACCAGGCGGTCGCCGGCGGCGCCGTCGCCGTCCTCTGCACCTGCTCCTCCATCGGCGGGGTCGCGGAGGCGTTCGCCGACGAGGTCGGGGTGCCCGTGCTGCGGGTCGACCGTCCGATGGCCGCCGCCGCGGTGGCCATCGGCCCGAGGGTGGTCGTCGTCGCGACCTCGGAGAGCACGTTCGGGCCGACGGTGGCCCTCGTCGAGGAGGAGGCGCGCCGCGCAGGACTCCCCGCCGACGTACGGACACTGCTCGTCGACGGAGCCTGGGCCCTCTTCCAGGCGGGCGACACAGAGGCCTACGCCCGGACGGTGGCCGACGCGGTGGACTCGATCCCCGGCGACACCACCGACGCGATCGTCCTCGCCCAGGCCTCCATGACCCCGGCCCAGCTACGGACGACGACCGCACTGCCGGTGCTGTCCAGCCCCCGCCTGGGCCTGGCGGCGGCCGTGACCCACCTGGAGTGAGTGAGGGGCGCGTGTGCCGGGTACGCGGGGGAGAAGTCCAGAGCCGAAGCATTCGACTGGCTGGAGGACACCGTGACCCACCCGGACCCGCACCCCCACCCCGTACCACCAGGCCCCACCCCGGGCCCCTTCCCGGACCCGACCCCGACACCCCCGGCCCCCGGACCGCCCCCGACACCCCCGGACCCCATCCCACAGCCCCCGGGCCCCGAACCGACCCCCGACCCAGAACCGGGCCCACCACTGTCCTGACCCGGGAAAAACCAGATGGGCGGCCGGAAAATCCGACCGCCCACCACGACGCGCCCCGACAGGGGCGCGGGGAACTGCGCGACAAGCCCCCACGGGGCGGCAGCCAAAGAACCACCGACCCCGCGGAGCAACCTCAGCCAGTAACCTCGGACCGATCCCCACCCCACAGAGTGTGGAACGCCCCTTCCCGGTCAGTACGCCGATAGGTGTGCGCGCCAAAGAAGTCCCGCTGCCCCTGCGTAAGCGCCGCAGGCAACCGCTCCGCACGCAGCGCGTCGTAGTACGCGAGGGCCGCCCCGAACCCCGGCGTCGGCACACCCTGCCGCGTCGCCGCGACCAGCACCTCGCGCCAGTCGTCCTGCGCCCCCGCGATCTCCCGCGCGAACGTCTCGTCGGACAGCAGGCTCGGCAGGTCCGCCCGCGTGTCGTACGCGGCGCGGATACGGTCCAGGAACGCCGCCCGGATGATGCAGCCGCCGCGCCAGAGCGCGGAGACGGCACCGAGGTCGATGTTCCAGTCGTACTCGTCGCTGCCCGCCGCGATCTCGTGGAAGCCCTGCGTGTACGACACGATCTTCGACGCGTACAGCGCCTGCTCGACACGGTCGGCGAAGGCCGCCGCCTCCGACTCGCTCAGCGGGGTCGCCTTCGGGCCGGCCAGGTCCCGCGAGGCCTCGCGCAGGGCCGCGTGGCCGGACAGCGAGCGGGCGAAGACCGCCTCGGCGATGCCCGACACCGGTACGCCCAGGTCGAGGGCGATCTGCACGGTCCAGCGGCCGGTGCCCTTCTGCTCGGCCTGGTCCACGACGACGTCCACGAACGGCTTGCCCGTCGCCGCGTCCACGTGAGACAGCACCTCGGCGGTGATCTCGATCAGATAGGAGTCGAGACGGCCCGTGTTCCAGGTGCGGAAGATGTCGGCGATCTGCGCGGGGGAGTACCCGGCGACATCGCGCAGCAGCTGGTACGCCTCGCCGATCAGCTGCATGTCGGCGTACTCGATGCCGTTGTGGACCATCTTCACGAAGTGGCCGGCGCCGTCCGGGCCCATGTGCGACACACAGGGGGTGCCGTCCGCCGCCTTCGCGGAGATCTTCTCCAGCATCGGACCGAGGGAGTCGTACGACTCGACCGGGCCGCCCGGCATGATGCTCGGGCCGAGCAGCGCGCCCTCCTCGCCGCCCGAGACGCCCATGCCGACGAAGTGGATGCCCTGCTCACGCAGGTCGCGCTCGCGGCGCCGGGTGTCCGCGAAGTGCGCGTTGCCGCCGTCGATGATCATGTCGCCGGGCTCCAGGAGCGGGGCGAACTCCTGGATCACCGCGTCGGTCGGCTCACCGGCCTTCACCATGACGACCAGGCGGCGCGGCCGTTCCAGCGCGGCCACGAACTCCTTGGCGGTGTCGGCCGCGACGAAGTCGCCCTCGGTCCCGAACTCCTCGACCAGAGCGTGCGTACGCGCCGCCGTCCGGTTGTGCAGCGCGACCGTGTAGCCGTTGCGCGCGAAGTTGCGGGCGAGGTTGCGGCCCATCACCGCGAGTCCCGTGACGCCGATCTGGGCTGAGTTGCTCATGCGGATGGCTCCTAGTGGGTCCTGGAAAACGGTGGTGCCGGTAGGTCCTGGAATCGGTGGTGCCGTTCCTGCTCGTCAGTATTGCCCCTCGGACCATCCTGACTTGCCGGTACGCCGACCGCACATCCGGGTCCGCCGTTCCTGCGTACGCAGATACGCACCAGAACCCCCACCTGCCTCAGCGTTCGCGTGACGGAACTGTATTCCTGGCCAATTGTGTTTCACCGCAGGCGAACTTCGGACGTACGGAGGCTGATTTGCCGTCTTGTCATGGCCTGTTCGTAGCGCTTACTTTTGCGAGTCCTGGCATAGGTGAGGGGGGCTTTTCCATGGCCGTACGCGGCAAGCATCGCCGGTACCAGCCGAACCGGATCAACCGGGCCTCTCTCACCGTCACCGCGGGCAGCGCAGGTATCGCGCTGCCGTTCGTCGGTGCCGGAGCGGCGGACGCGGCGGACGTGAGCACCTGGAACAAGGTCGCCGCGTGCGAGTCCACCAACGACTGGAACATCAACACGGGCAACGGGTACTACGGCGGGCTCCAGTTCAGCCAGTCCACCTGGGAGGCGTACGGCGGCACGGCCTACGCGGGGCGTGCGGATCTGGCCACCAAGGACCAGCAGATCGCCGTCGCCGAGAAGGTGCTCAAGGGGCAGGGCCCCGGCGCCTGGCCCGTCTGCTCGGTCCGCGCCGGACTCACGCGCGGCGGCGACACCCCGGACATCAACCCGTCGGGCAACTCTGGCAACTCGGGCACCTCCGAACGGAAGTCCCAGCCCAAGAGCCAGCGGACCGTCCGTGACGTCAAGCCGCAGACCACGCCCCAGTCCCAGGCGGGCACCGCCGAGATGTACACCGTCGTGCGCGGCGACACCCTCTCCGGCATCGCCGACGACCGCGAGGTCAAGGGCGGCTGGCACCGCCTGTACGCCGCCAACCGCACGACGGTCGGCACCGATCCGGACCTGATCGTCCCCGGCCAGCGGCTCAGCCTCCGTACGAAGACGGCACCCCAGACACCCGCCACCGCCGAGCCCGCGCGCAAGTCCACGCCCAAGACGGAGAAGGCCCCTTCGCGCACTGTCGAGAAGGTTGCCGCGACCAAGGCCCCCACGACCACCACCACGCTCAGCGCGCCCGTGAGCGCCTCGACCGGGACGCCGTACCACAAGGCGGGTTCCTCCTGGTCGAAGGGCTACCACACGGGTGTCGACTTCCCGGTGCCCACCGGCACCTCGGTGAAGGCGGTCGGGGCGGGCGAGGTCGTCGACGCGGGCTGGGGCGGGTCGTTCGGGTACCAGGTGGTGATCCGGCACGCCGACGGCCGCTACTCGCAGTACGCACATCTGTCGGCGATCTCCGTGCGGGCGGGCCAGTCCGTGTCGGGCGGGCAGCGCATCGGGCGCTCCGGCTCCACGGGCAACAGCACGGGCCCGCATCTGCACTTCGAGGTGCGGACGGGGCCCGGCTTCGGTACCGACATCGACCCGGTGGCCTATCTCAGGGCCGGTGGCGTCAGGATTTGACCCGCGTGCGGTGCCGGTCGAGGGCGGGCAGCGGGATCGCCACGTACGGGATGCCGTAGAAGGGCCCGTAGTGGAGGGGCGGGCCCTCGTCGGGCGGGTCCTGCGGCGGTTCCGGCACGGCCGCGTTGGCCGGCACCAGGTCGTCCTCGTGGGCGGGCGGGTCGGGCTGCGGGGGCACCCCCGCGAGCGTAGGCAGGGCGTCCGACAGCGCGTCGGCCGGGACCGGCCCGGGGGTGTTGACCGGCCCGGGGGTTTTCGCGCTCACTTCCGCCGTTTCCTCGTGCCCGGCCTCGGCCTCTGCTGCCTGCTCCGGGACCGGGAGCGCTGAAACAGGGGGAACAGGGGATGCAGAGTCAGGAAACACAGGCAGCGCCTCGGGCTGCGTGCCGTGCTGCAGCCGTTCCGTCGTGAGCAGGATCAGGCCACCGGCGGCGACCACGCCGCAGCTCAGCGCGAGGATGGTGCCCGTGGTGCCGTACCGGAAGGTCTCGCCGAACATCGTGATGCCGACCGCCGCCGCCACCACCGGGTTCACGACCGTCAGCGTCGCGAGCGGTGCCGCGAGGCCGCCGCCGCGGTAGGCCGCCTGCGAGAGCAGCAGACCGGCGACACCGAGCACGGCGATCAGGGCCAGCGTGGGCAGATCCGCGGCCGTGATGCCGCCGGTCCAGTCCACGGCGACCACCTTCGTGAACACCGACGACATACCGAAGGCGATACCGGACGCGATCGCGAGCAGCGTGCTGCGCACCGCCGGGTGCCGGTGTGCCGCGCGGCCCGCCACCATCAGCGTCACCACCGCGGAGCCGGTGACCACGGCCAGCAGCACCCGCTCGGTCGTACCCAGGGACTGCGCGTCGGACGCGCCCACCAGGGACAGCAGACCCGCGAGTCCGAGCGTCGCCATGATCGCGCCCCGCCAGGCGGTCGCCCCGGCCTTGCGCCGGACGAACAGGGCCGCCATCGGCAGCGCGAACACGATCGTCAGGGCACCCATGGGCTGGACGACGCTCAGCGGCCCGTAGGCCAGCGCCACCACGTGCAGCACTCCGCCGAAGCCGTTCAGCGCCACGGCGGCCCACCAGACCGGCCTGCGCATCGGCGCGTAGGACTGGCCGGACTCGGAATCGGCGACACGTTCCTGCACGATCGCTCCGCCCGCGTAGGCGACAGCGGAGACGAGCGACAGCAGGATGGACAACGCGAGGGCGCTCATGAGCAACTCCTCTGCGTGCGGCGTGGGCCAGGGGCCCGGCGCGGCGAACGGTCGGCTTCCATAGTGACTACGATCCCCCCTCGCGCGCGCCACGTCGTCGTACCAGAGCATTCATTGGGTCCTACTGCCGATGGAGTACGCGGAGTCCAACGTCCTCCCCAGGGTGGGTGACGCGGAGGTGAAGCCGGTGCGCACGACTACGGCCCTCCTTGGTACTACTGCTCCCCGTGGACCTCGACTCGGATCTCACGGCCCTCGGACCGCTCGGCGGCTTCTTCGTACTACGCACGGCCGGAGCACCCGCCGTGCGACCGCCGACGCTCGCGCAGGCCTACACGTATCGCGGCGAGGAGGTTTACGCGGATTCCGTAACTTTCCGTGTCCACGCGGTCGCGGACCGTCTCCACGTCTCTGAGCTGCGGGTCTCCGCGTCGATCGCCCAGCAGGCACTCGCGGCCCGGCTGTGGTCCGTCGCCTTGGGCTGTGCGGTCCTCTACGGCCACGTCCCCGACCTCGACCCCCGCCTCCTCCTCTGGGACGCCGCCGCGAGCGCCCCCGACGACCTGTGGCTGACGGAGGTGCGCCCCCGGCCCGCCGACGCGGCGACGGTCGTGGACATCGTCGTACGAGGGCACCTGGAGCCCCTCACGGCCGCCCTGCACGCCCGGTACGGCGTCGCCGAGGGCCTGCTGTGGGGCAACGCGGGCTCCGCACTGGCCGGCGCGGCCCGCGAACTCGACCGCTGGGCGCGCGGCACGGACCCGGCGGCCGGCGCACACGCCCGCTCGCTCGCCGCCGAACTGTTCACCCACCCCCGCCTCGCCCCGACCGGCACCCTCACCGGCACCGCCTTCCGCCGCCGCAGCTGCTGCCTCTACTACCGGGTGCCCGGCGGCGGGGTCTGCGGAGACTGCTGCTTCACCAGGCCCCCACGGTCTTCCCCGGGAGGCGCATCTGGGTGACCATGTGGGAACCAACCGCCGAGACAGGGAGTTTTGGGTGCGTGTGGGCCTGCTGACCCGGGAGTACCCGCCGGATGTGTACGGCGGCGCGGGCGTCCATGTCGAGTTCCTCGCCCGGGAGTTGGGTGCCCTCACCGACCTGGAGGTGCACTGCTGGGGCGAGGGCCGCGGCGTCGGTGTCATCCGTCACCGTCCCTGGTCGGCGCTCGACACCGCCAACGACGCCCTGCGCACCTTCTCCACGGACCTCTCCATCGCCGCCGCCCTCGAAGGCCGCGAACTCGTCCACTCCCACACCTGGTACGCGAACCTGGCCGGCCACTTCGCCAAGCTCCTGTACGGCGTCCCGCACGTGATGACCGCGCACTCCCTGGAGCCCCTGCGCCCCTGGAAGGCCGAGCAGCTCGGCGGCGGCTACGCCCTGTCGAGCTGGGCCGAGCGCACCGCGATAGAGGCCGCCGACGGGGTGATCGCCGTCTCCGGGGCCATGCGCGAGGACATCCTCGCCTGCTACCCGGCCCTCGACCCGGCCACCGTCCACGTCGTGCACAACGGCATCGACACCACCCTCTACCGCCCCGACCACGGCACCGACGCCCTCACCCGCATCGGCGTCGACCCCGACCGCCCCTACGTCCTGTTCGTCGGCCGCATCACCCGGCAGAAGGGCGTCCCCCATCTGCTGCGCGCGGTACGGGACATCGACCCGGCCGCCCAGGTCGTGCTGTGCGCGGGCGCCCCCGACACCCCGGAGATCGACCGGGAGTTCCGCGAACTCTTCCAGGAGCTGAGCGCCGTACGCGAGGGCGTCTTCTGGATCCCGCAGATGCTGCCGCGCCCGGACGTCATCCAACTCCTCACGCATGCCGCCGTGTTCGTCTGCCCTTCGGTGTACGAGCCGCTGGGCATCGTCAACCTGGAGGCGATGGCCTGCGGAACTCCCGTCGTGGCCTCGCGGGTCGGGGGCATCCCCGAGGTGGTCGACGACGGCAAGACCGGCGTACTTGTGTCCCTGGACGAGGACTTGGGGATCTTCGAGGCGGATCTCGCGCGGGCGCTGGACTCCGTGCTCGGGGATCCGGAGGGCGCGCGGCGCATGGGGGAGGCCGGACGGGAGCGCGCGGTGGGCGAGTTCGGCTGGGACGCGGTGGCCCGGCGGACCGTGCGGCTCTACGAGGAGATCGTCAAAAAAGGTCAACAGGCTTAGCGCGACCGGCGTACGGGCAAGCAACCTGCACAACCACGGTGAGGGGAGCGGCGATGCGTCGTGGTGGACCTTCTGTGCTCGGGATCGTACTGGCGGGCGGAGAGGGCAAACGCCTGATGCCCCTGACCGCGGACCGCGCGAAACCGGCGGTCACTTTTGGCGGAACGTATCGCCTGGTCGACTTCGTCCTGTCCAACCTCGTCAACGGTGACATCATGCGCATCTGCGTGCTCACGCAGTACAAGTCGCACTCGCTGGACCGGCACATCACGACCACCTGGCGGATGTCCAGCCTGCTCGGCAACTACGTCACGCCGGTCCCGGCCCAGCAGCGCCTCGGCCCGCGCTGGTACCTCGGGAGTGCCGACGCCATCCTCCAGTCCCTCAACCTCGTGCACGACGAACAGCCCGACTACGTCGCCGTGTTCGGCGCCGACCACGTGTACCGCATGGACCCCCGCCAGATGCTCAACCAGCACATCGAGAGCGGCGCCGGGGTCACCGTCGCGGGCATCCGGGTGCCGCGCGTCGAGTCGTCGTCCTTCGGCGTGATCAGTCCCGGCACGGACAACCAGACCGTGCAGGGCTTCCTGGAGAAGCCCGCCGACCCGCCGGGCCTGCCCGACGACCCCGAGTCCGTGTTCGCCTCGATGGGCAACTACATCTTCACCACCAAGGCCCTGATAGAGGCCCTGCAGCGGGACGCCGAGGACGGTGACTCCGTGCACGACATGGGCGGTTCGATACTGCCCGCCCTCACCGACCGGGGTGAGGCCCAGCTGTACGACTTCAGCGAGAACCACGTGCCCGGCGAGACCACCCGCGACCAGGGCTACTGGCGGGACGTCGGCACGCTCGACGCGTACTACGACGCCCATATGGACCTGATCGCCGAGCGCCCCGCATTCAACCTCTACAACCGCAGCTGGCCCGTCTACACCCACTCCGGTCAGCTGTCGCCCGCCCGCTTCAACTCCGGCGGCATCGCCAGCGAGTCGATCATCAGCGCGGGGTGCCTGATCCGGGGGCAGGTGACGCGGTCGGTGCTCTCGCCCGGGGTGCGCGTCGATCCGGGGGCGGTGGTGCAGGGGTCGATCCTGCACGACAACGTGCGCATCGGGCGGGGCGCGATCGTGCGCGGGGCCGTCCTGGACAAGAACGTCGAGGTCCCGCCGGGCGCGACGATCGGCGTCAACCCGGAGCGCGACTCCGACCTGTACACCGTCTCCAAGGGCGGGGTGATCGCCCTCGGGAAGGGCCAGCACGTGTCGTAGGCAGGCACTCCCGCACCCACGCCGACGGCCCCGGTGAGTCCGTGCTCACCGGGGCCGTCGGCGTCCGCGTACCTGCGGCGAGTGAGCCGAACGGGCTGTTGCCGTACGGCCGCGAGGTGACCGTGCCGGGCGGGGCGCGGATCGGGGCGCCCGGCGAGGAACGGATCCGGGACACGGCCCAGGACGACACCTGTGGGCCGCCCGGCCGTCCGGCCCGAGCCCACGGAGGACTTCCCTGTGAGATGGACGCTGCGCACCGCCGGGGCGGTGACGGCCGCCGCCCTGTTCGTGGGCACGCTCGCCGCACCCGCCGCCCATGCCCGTGACGAGCGGCTCACCGACCTCGTCAACCCGTTCATCGGCACGGAGAACGAGGGCAACACCTTCCCCGGCGCGACCGCGCCCTTCGGCATGGTGCAGCTCTCGCCCGACACCGGCCACAAGACCGGCTACCGCTACTCCCAGACCCGCATCCGGGGTTTCTCCCTCGTCCATCTCTCCGGCGTCGGCTGCCGGATCGGCGGCGACCTGCCGGTCCTGCCGACGACCGGGGACATCACGAGCACCGACTACGCGACCTACGCCGCCGAGTACGGCCACGACCAGGAGCGTGCCACTCCCGGCTACTACCGGGTGGGCCTGAACTCGGGCATCGACGCCGAACTGACGGCGACCGCCCGCACCGGCGTCCAGCGCTACACCTTCCCGGCGACCACCAAGGCCAACGTGCTGCTCAACGCGGGTCAGTCGCTGCACACCAAGGTGGCGAGCCGCGTCGAGATCCTCGACGACCGGACCGTCCGTACGACGATCACCGGTTCCGGGTTCTGCCGGGGCACGAAGCCGTACATCGTCCACACGCTCACCCGCTTCGACCGCCCTTTCACGGCGTACGGCACCTGGGACGGGTCCGCGGTCACCGACGGGTCCCGGACCGGCGGCGACGGCGCCTACGTCCGCTTCGACACGACCGACGGGGACCGCACCGTCGAGGCGACCACCGCCCTGTCGTACGTCGACGCGACCGGCGCGGCGGGCAACCTGAGCGCCGAAGGCGGACGTTCGTTCGACGCCGTACGGGAGGCGGCCCGGGACGGCTGGGAGGCGCGCCTCGACGACGTGGGTGTGACCGGCGGCTCGGAGACCCTCCGGCGGACCTTCTACTCGTCCCTGTACCGGAGCTTCCTCGCCCCCAACATCGGCAGCGACGCCGACGGCCGCTACACCGGCTGGGACCTGAGGATCCATCGCGCGCGGGACTTCACGTACTACCAGAACTGGTCCCTCTGGGACACCTACCGCACCCAGGCCCAGCTCCTGTCGCTGCTCGCGCCCCGCGAGGCCCGGGACATGGCGCTCTCGGTGCTGAAGATCGACGAGGAGGGCGGCTGGCTGCCCAAGTGGGGCTACGGCACCGTCGAGACCAACATCATGACCGGCGACCCGGTCACCCCCTTCCTCACCCACGCCTACCAGCAGGGCCTGCTGCACGGCCACGAGGAGCGGGCCTACCGCGCCCTGAGGAAGAACGCCGACGGCGTCCCGCCCGCCGACCTGCCCATGGTCGGGCGCGAGGCGAACCGGGAGTACATCGAGGACGGTTTCGCGCCCTACCTCAAGGGCCGCCCACGCACCAAGCTCGGCGACTCCGACTACCACTGGGGCGCCTCCGTCACCCTCGAATACGCCCTGTCCGACGCGATGCTGGCCCAGATGGCCCGCGACCTGGGCCACGAGGCAGACGCCGACCGCTACGCCCGCCGGGCGCAGAGCTACCGCGAGGTCTTCGACCCCTCGACCGGTTTCTTCCGGCCCCGGGACGGCTCGGGAGCCTTCACGGGCGACCTCGATCCGGCCATCGGCGTGGGGTTCCACGAGGGCACCGCCTGGCAGTACCAGTGGCTGGTCCTGCAGGATCTGCCCGGCCTGGTGGACCTGCTCGGGGGGAGGGAAGCGGCCAACGACCGGCTCGACGCCTTCTTCGCGTACGACCAAATGAAGGCGGACCCGGCCGGGACGGCCCGCGAGGTGTGGGTGAACGGCCCGTACGCCTACTACAACGCGGACAAGTACAACCCGCAGAACGAGGTCGACCTCACCGCCCCGTACACCTACCTCTCCACCGGACAGCCCTGGAAGACCACCGAGGTCGTGCACACCGCGCTGACCCTCTACACGGACGGCCCCACCGGCATGACGGGCAACGACGACATGGGCACCATGTCCGCCTGGCACGTCCTGTCCGCGATCGGGATCTTTCCGGTGCAGCCCGGCTACGACACCTGGGGCCTGTCCACCCCGGTCTTCGACCGGACCGACCTCACCCTCGACCGCCGCTACTACCCGCTCGGCGCCCTCACGGTGACGGCACCGGGTACGTCGGACGGCCGACGGTACGTCCAGTCGGTGGCCGTCGACGGGGTGACTTACGGCCGTACGTATGTGACGAGCGGGTTGCTGCGGGGCGCGCGTGCGCTGGAGTTCACGGTCGGCCCGGAGCCGTCCGGGTGGGGAACGGGCGCGGATGCGGCCCCGCCCGCCCTGCGATAGCACGCTGCGCGTCCTGACGTGACCTCATAAGTCACTTAAGTCCCGTCGCTCTCAAAGCGGCGGGACTTAATCCGTTGTTAACTGTGCGTAGCTTGATCGTACTTGACCGTAATCATCCGCAGGCGATTGACTGCTGACTCACCCTTCGTCGACG
Source organism: Streptomyces sp. NPDC000878 (assembly GCF_053599695.1). NCBI lineage: Bacteria > Bacillati > Actinomycetota > Actinomycetes > Kitasatosporales > Streptomycetaceae > Streptomyces > Streptomyces sp. NPDC000878. The sequence goes on from NZ_JBSFMT010000006.1 coordinate 122,285, forward strand.
CGAGAGTGATCCTTTGACCTTCGAGACCTCGGACCTGCTCGCCCCCCTCGACCTGGCCTTCTGGAACATGGATTCCGACCTGCACCCCATGCACCTGGGCGCCCTCGGTGTGTTCTCGTCCCACTCGCCCACCGCCGGAGCCCACGCGGCCGATCTGCTCGCCGCCCGTGCCGCCGCCGTACCCGGACTGCGCATGCGCATCCGGGACGTCTGGCCGCCCCTGCTCCCGCTGGCCTTCGGGGGCGCCACCCGCGAGGCGGTGCCGGACTTCGACCCGCTCGACCACGTCCGGCTGCACGCCCCGACCTCCGACTTCCACGCCGAGGCCGGACGGCTCATGGAACGCTCCTTGGAGCGCGGCCGGCCGCCCTGGGAGGCCCATGTCCTGCCCGGCGAGGACGGCACCTCCTTCGCCGTGCTCTTCAAGTTCCACCACGCCCTCGCCGACGGTCTGCGCGCGCTCACCCTCGCCGCCGGTGTCATGGACCCCCTCGATCTGCCGGGGCCCCGCCCGCGTCCCGCACAGCCGGCCGCCGGCCTCTTCCCGGACGTGCGCAAGCTGCCCGGGCTGGTGCGCGGTGCCTTCTCCGACGTGGGGCGCGCCCTGGACATCGGCGCCTCCGTCGCCCGGTCCGGCCTGGACACGCTGGGGACGCGCTCCTCCGCCGCGCTCGTCGCCGAACCGAGCGGCACCCGCCGTACCGCCGGAGTCCTCCTCGACCTCGACGACATCCACCGGGTGCGCAAGACGGCCGGCGGCACCGTCAACGACGTACTCATCGCCGTCGTCGCGGGAGCCCTGCGGCGCTGGCTCGACGAGCGCGGCGACGGCAGCGAGGGGGTCGCCCCGCGCGCGCTCATCCCCGTCTCCAAGCGGCGTCCGCGCACCGCGCATCCGCAGGGCAACCGGCTCTCCGGGTACCTGATGCGGCTGCCCGTCGACGACCCGGACCCGCTGCGGCGCCTCGACCTCGTACGCAGCGCCATGGACCGGAACAAGGACGCGGGGCCCGGACGGGGCGCGGGAGCGGTCGCGCTGCTCGCCGACCATGTGCCGGCCCTCGGGCACCGGCTCGGCGGACCGCTGGTGAAGCAGGCCGCCCGGCTCTGGTTCGACATCCTCGTCACCAGCGTGCCGCTGCCCAGTCTCGGGCTCAGGCTCGGTGGCAACCCGCTCACCGAGGTCTACCCCTTCGCCCCGCTCGCCCAGGGGCAGTCGCTGGCGGTCGCCACCTCGACGTATCGGGGACACGTCCACTTCGGGCTCGTCGCGGACGCCGACGCCGTGCCGGACCTTGACCGGTTCGCCGCTGCGGTCTCTGAGGAGGTGGAGGCGCTGGTCGCCGTCTGCGCCCCTGAGCAGTCCTCTGAGCAGTCCTCCGAATAGCCCGCTGAGCAGGGGCATGATCGTCGCGGGTTTGGTGACTGGGCCCGGGCTTCCGTAAAATCGCCTGTTCGAGAGCGGGCGCGGTCGGAGCGCCACGAAGGCGACCCCAGGGAACGGCAGCGCGATGACGGTGACAGAGGACGGCCCGACGGCCGTGGACGGCGTGGACGACATGGACGACGTCTCCTACGGTCCCGGCATCGACCCCGAGCGCATGGCCGTCTGCCTGAGCGTGCTCGAAGAGCTGGACAAGCTGGACGTCGACCACCCCGACGCCATCGCCGTGCGCCGCGCCACCGCCGGCGTCTACCGCACGGTCAAGCAGCGCCGCCGGCAGGAGCGCCGGGCCTCCAAAACCGCCCACGACAAGGCGGTCACCGAGTCCACGGCGACCGGCTCCGCCCAGCGCATCGACGACGAGACCGAGGGCATCCTGCCGTCGTCGGTGACCGAGGCCGGGCAGATCGCGGGGATACTCCAGCGCCCGCGCTCCTGCTACACCTGCAAGACCCGCTACGTCGAGGTCGACTACTTCTACCACCAGCTCTGCCAGGACTGCGCCGCCCTCAACCGCTCCCGCCGCGACGCCCGCACCGACCTCACCGGCAAGCGCGCGCTGCTCACCGGCGGCCGGGCCAAGATCGGTATGTACATCGCGCTGCGGCTGCTGCGCGACGGCGCGCACACCACGATCACCACGCGGTTCCCGAAGGACGCCATCCGCCGCTTCAAGGCCATGGACGACTCGGCGGACTGGATCCACCGCCTGGAGGTCGTCGGCACCGACCTGCGCGACCCGGCCCAGGTCGTGGCCCTGGCCGACCAGGTCGCCGAGCACGGTCCGCTCGACATCCTGATCAACAACGCGACCCAGACGGTACGCCGGCTGCCCTCCGCGTACGCCGCCCTGATCGAGGGCGAGAGCGCGCCGCTGCCCGCCGGGGAGCTGCCCGCCCACCGGGTGATCGGCGCCTTCGGCTCCGGCGCGGTCGACGGACTGGCCGCGCTGCCCGTCGGCATCAGCGGCCTCGACGCCCAGCAGGTCGCCGACCTCGCCCTCGTCGCGGGCAACGCCAGCGTCGCCCGGCATCTCGACGGCACCGCAATCGACGCGGGCGGGCTCGTCCCCGACGTCGTCGACACCAACACCTGGGTGCAGACCATCGAGCAGATCTCCCCGGTGGAGCTGTTGGAGACCCAGCTGTGCAACTACACGGCGCCGTTCATCCTGATCAGCAAGTTGCGGCCGGCGATGGCGGAGGCTGCGCGGGGTGCGGTGAGCAAGCGGGCGTATGTCGTCAACGTGTCGGCCATGGAGGGGGTGTTCGGGCGTGGGTACAAGGGGGCGGGGCATCCGAACACGAATGCGGCGAAGGCCGCGATGAACATGGTGACGCGGACCAGTGCGCAGGAGATGTTCCAGGCCGACGGTATTTTGATGACCTCGGTGGACACGGGGTGGATCACTGACGAGCGGCCTCACTACGACAAGCTGCGCTTGGCGGATGAGGGGTTCCATGCGCCGCTTGATCTTGTGGATGGGGCGGCTCGTGTATACGACCCGGTCGTGCGGGGAGAGTTGGGCGAGGATCTGTACGGGGTGTTCTTGAAGGACTACGCGCCCGGTAAGTGGTAGGCGGGGTGGTGGTGCGTCTGCGGGGCGGTGGGGGCTGGTCGCGCCCACGCGGCGGAGCCGCAAATGTCACAGTCCCGCGCCCCTAGGGGGTGGCAGTCCCGCGCGCTCGTAAGTGCTCGTGGATCGCGTATCCCGACGCCGGCCGCGCCGTCCTGACCCGCGTACCCCCGTCCACCAACAGGTCCGTCCCCGTCACCCATTCCGCTGCGTCCGACGCCAGCCACAGGACCGCTTGGGCGATGTCCTCGGGTTCGCCGATCCGGCCGAGAGGGAGCCCGGCGGCGATTGCGTCCCCGCCTTGCTCCCATACGAAACGGGCCATTTCCGTGCGGACGAGGCCGGGGGAGACCGAGTTGACCCGGACCCTTGGGGCCAGTTCGCCCGCCAGTTGCTGGGTCAAGTGCAGCAGGGCCGCTTTGGTGGTGCCGTATGCGCCGATGTTGGGGCCGACGTGTGTGGCGCCCTCCGTGCAGATGTTGATGACCGTGCCGCCGTGTTCGCGCATCCATGCTCGCCATACGCACTGCGTCAGGCGCAGGGGAGCCTCGACGTTGGCGGTGAAGGCCTCGCGCCACTTGTCCGGGTCGGCGTCCATGAGTGGGCCGTAGGGCTGGTTGGTGGCCGCGTTGTTCACGACGATGTCGATGCGGCCGAATGTGTCGAGTGTGAACTCGGTCAACAGGGACAGGTGTGCGGGATCGGCGACACTGCCCGCCAGGCCGATCCCGCCGAGCGTCTTGGCGGCCCGCGCAACCCCGTCCGGATCGCGGGCCGTTACGCACACCTGCGCCCCCGCCCGCACCAGCGCGCCCGCTACGGCCAGCCCGATCCCGCGCGTGCCCCCGGTGACCAGAGCGACCCGCCCGTCCAGTCCGTACGGCGACGTCATCCGCGTACCGTCTCATGACGAGTCGTCAGTCAACAGGCCCTGGACGTACGGGGGTTCAAGGGGTTCAGTCGACCGCGCCCAGCTCCAGCAGGGTGCGCCAGCTCCTCCAGGACGGCGTACGTGGGTGCGTTGGTTGAGCCGTACGGGTGATGCTCAAACCGTGCTCCAGGCAACAAATAACCCCAGATTATGGCTGAATGAACACTGAGCGACGTGAGATCTTTACCCCTTGTTTTCACCCCATCGAGCGGGCATGCGCTCATTTGGTTAATACTGGAGCGGACGGGCAGCACGACTGGGTTCCACCCACACCCACGGTCCGTTACCGGCGCCACCGCGTCCTGACTGCTCTTGACCCAGACCCGAGTGGATGTGGAGCGACCGGCATCAGACTGGTCCCGATTGTCCTGAGGGTGACCCGACACATAAGGAGTGCGCGGTGACACCGGAGAAGACGAATCTCGAACAAGGCCCTGAGGAACGCACGAAGGCTCCCGGCGACCGGAGCGACCGGCTCGGCAGCCTCGACGTGTGGGCCAGGTCGGCCCCGATCCGCCTGGCGGGCTACGAGGACGACCTCGCCGAGCCGCACATCCTGCCCAGCGTCGACTGACGCCCCGGGAGGACCGAGGAACCGAAGGACCGAAGGGTCGTAGGACCCGTCGAGATTGTCGTCGGCATGGGCGTGCCACACTCACGTCCATGCTGATCATCAGGGAAGCCGCGGCAGGTGACTGGCCGCGGATCTGGCCGTTCTGGCACCGCATCGTCGCCGCCGCAGAGACCTACACCTGGAACCCGGACACCTCCGAGGAAGCGGCCCGCGCTCTGTGGATGAGCCCGGCCAAGCGCGTGTACGTCGCCGAGGACGGTGCGGGGGCTGTTGTCGGCTCCGCCTTCCTCACCCCCAACTACGGTGGCCCCGCGGCCCGTATCGCCAACGCCGGTTTCATGGTCGACCCCGACTGCGGCGGCCGTGGCATCGGCCGCGCCCTCGCCGAACACGTCCTGAGCGAGGCCGAGGTCCAGGGGTATCGGGGCATGGTCTTCAACGCCGTCGTCGAGACCAACCCGGCGGTCAAGCTGTGGACTTCGCTCGGCTTCACGATCCTGGGCACGGTCCCGGACGCGTTCGACCATCCCCGGGACGGCCGGGTGGGCCTGCACATCATGTACAAGGCCCTCGGCGCCGACTGACCGCCACCCGGCTCGGTGCGTTCTAGGCGAGCGGAGCCGTCCGCTGCCACGGGTGCAGCTCCTCCAACTGCTGGGCCACGTCGAGGAGTACGGCCTCCGAGCCCGGGCGGCCCACCAGCTGGACGGCGCAGGGCGCGCCCGAGGGCAGGGTGCCGAACGGGACGGCCATCGCCGGCCAGCCCGTCAGGTTCCACGGGGGCGTCATCGGCGAGTAGTTGGTGTTCGCGAGGATGTTGCGCAGCCAGCCCCGCTCGTGCCAGGCGGCTGCTGCGGGGGAGCGCCGGGCGAGTGCCGGGGTGAGCAGGACGTCGTGCTCGGCGAAGAACGGCTCCAGACGGCGGCGCAGTTGCTCCTTGTGCTGTCCCCGCTCGACGTAGCCGACGAACCGGCGCCCGATGGCCGCGTGGACCCGGGTACGCCGGGTCAGTCCGCTCTTGTCGAAGCCCTCCGCGTCCCGTGCCGTGCCCGCCGTCCAGTGCGTGAACGAGGTGACGCCGATCGACAGCGGGTACGGCGGGTCGGCGGGCCGCACCTGGTGACCGGCACCGTCGAGCAGGGCGGCGGCCTCGCGCGCGGCGGACACGTACGGCCTGCTGATGGTGACGCCGGTGATGGGGCTGCGGACCGAGAGGGCGACCTTGCGGCCGGTGTGCGCGTCCGACCGTACGAACCCGGTGTCCGCGAGGATCGACAGCATCAGACGGGCGTCCTCGACCGTCGTCGCCAGTGGGCCGTTCTCCGACATGCCGAACCAGTCGCCGTTGCCGATGCCCGCCGGGACGACCCCGAGGCCCGGCTTGATGGTGACGACACCGCAGTTGGCGGCCGGGATGCGCAGCGAGCCCATGCCGTCGTTGCCGAGCGCGATCGGCACCATCCCGGCACCGACGGCCGCGGCGCTGCCGCCCGACGAACCGCCCGCCGTGCGGGTGGTGTCCCAGGGGTTGCGGGCCGTGCCGAGAGGGCCCTCCGTGGTGCCCCAGATGCACAGTTCGGGCACATTGGTGACCCCGACGACGATCGCGCCCGCCGCGCGGAGCCGGGCCACGGTGACATGGTCGTGGTCGGCGGGGGTGTCCGGCGTCGCGGTGGAACCGTGCCGGGTCGACTCGCCGCGCACACCCAGGTTGTCCTTTACCGCCAGGGGTACGCCCGCCAGCGGGAGGTCGGCCAGATCGGCGCGGGCGGCCACCTCGTCCGCCTCGGCCAGCGCCTCCTGGGCCCGCAGCCGGCGGAACGCTCCGACGCGGGCGTCCAGGAGTTCGATGCGCGCCAGATGTTCGGCCACGACTTCACGGGGCGTGACGCGCTTCTCGCGCACGGCGGCGGCGATCTCGGTGGCGGTACGGCCGGCCCAGCTGGTCACGGGGGCTCCTCGGGGTGTCTGTAACACATGGTGCTACGCGTGAGGCGATGAGGCTACTCGTGAGTACAAGTGGCGTCGAGAGTCGTCGGGGCCGGGGGTGTAGGGCCTGGGGGCCTGGGGTGTCGGACCAGGGGATCCCGGGGTGTCGGGCCTGGAGATCCTGGGGTGTCCAAGGCGTCGAGCTTGGACATTCGGGCCGGGGCTCTTGGACTTTCTGCCCGTCGGGGCACCCTGTTCCGGCCAAAGAGCCGCTGGTCATCCGATCACTGGCCGAACTTCCCTGACTCCGGACCCCATTGACAGCACCTGAGGCGCGCTCAATCATCACACCTCCGATGAATGGGAGCTTCCAGATGAGTAGGTATCCAAGACGTCGGCTTCTGGGTGTGCTGGCGGCCTTCCTGCTGCTCGCCGCCCCGGTTCCGGCCGTCGCGCAGACGGTGGCGGCGAGCACCCCGGTCACCGTGCCCGCGCTGACCAACTGGACCCCGGAACAGGGGAGTTATCGGTACGACGGCTCTGCCCGGCTGGTCGCCGACTCCGTGCCCGAGCGCAGGGTCGCGGACACCCTCGCCGACGATCTGCGCGACGCGGGGCATGGCGATGTACCCGTGGTGAGCAGTGGCGCGCGTACCGGTGACATCGTTATCGATGTCCAGCCGGGCAGGGCCGCGTTGGGCGCCGAGGGGTACGAACTCCGGGCGGGCGCACGGCTGTCGGTGACCGGGGCGACCGAGCGCGGCGCCTTCTACGGCACCCGTACCCTCCTCCAACTCCTCGCCCAGGGCGACCGGATCCCCGCGGGACGTACGGTCGACGTGCCCCGGTACGCGGAGCGGGGCGTCGGCGTCTGCGCCTGCTACATCCACATCTCGACCGAGTGGCTGGAGAACCTCGTACGCGACATGGCGTACCACAAGCTCAACCAGCTGCTCCTGGAACTCAAGGTGAAGAGCGACGCCCACCCCGAGGCCAACACCTGGGGCTACTACACCAAGGACGAGATCCGGCGGCTCGTCGCCCTCGGCGACAAGTACCACGTCGAGATCATTCCGGAGATCAACTCCCCGGGCCACATGGACCCCTGGATCGAGAACCGGCCGGATCTCCAGCTCACCGACTCCGACGGGAACAAGCAGCCCAGCAGGCTCGACATCACCCAGCCGGCCGCCTTCGACTACTACACGAGCCTGATCGACGAGTACGCGCAGGTCTTCACCGGCGGCTCCTGGCACATGGGCGCCGACGAGTACATGCTCGGCTCCGACTTCGCCAAGTACCCGCAGGTCCTGCGGTACGCGCAGGAGAAGTACGGGGCGAACGCCACACCCCAGGACGCCTTCATCGACTTCGTCAACCGCGTCCAGGCCTATGTGGCCGCCAAGGGCAAGAAGCTGCGCATCTGGAACGACGGGCTGACCGGCGCCAACACCGTGCCGGTGACTGCGGGCACCACGGTCGAGCACTGGATCAACGTGGCGGTGAAGCCGAGCCAACTCCTCGCCCAGGGCTACCCGTTGATGAACGCGGCCTACGCCCTGTACCTCGTCCGGGGCGGCTTCCACACCGACACCAAGGGCCTGTACGACCAGAGTTGGGACCCGCGCAGCTTCGAGGGCGAGAAGGTCGCCTCCAGCCAGGGGATCACCGGCGCGAAGATCAGCCTCTGGCCCGACAACGGGCGCGGCGAGACCGAGAACGAGGTCGCCGTCGACACCGACCCCGCGCTGCGCCACGTCGCGCAAGCCACCTGGGGCGATCCCCATCCCGACGCCACGTACGCCCAGTTCACCGCGCGGGGGACGGCTGTTGGGCATGCGCCCGGCTGGCGGGACCTGACCCGGGTGCCGGTCGCTGACGGGACGTACACCCTGCGGGCAGGCGCTGTCTCCCTTGCCGCCGAGGTGCAGCGGACGCCCGACGGGTACGTCACCCTGCGGACCGGGAGCGGCTGTCTGGAGGTGCGCGGCGGGAAGCTCACGCTCAACACCCCGCTCCAGCCCGGCGTCGAGATCACCGCGCAGACCTGCGATGCCGGAAACACCGTGCAGCGCTGGGAGTTGGAGCAGGTCGCCGGGGGCTTCACGCTCGTCAACGCGATCACGCGGATGCCGGTGCACGTGACCGACGACGGTCGGCTCGTGCAGTACCCGCCGGACCAACAGCAGCCCGCTGTCTGGCACTTGACCACCGTCCACTGACCGTCACCCACTGACCACTGACCCGAGGAGCCCGTTCCCCATGACAGTCTCCAGACGTCTCTTCGTCACGGCAGCCGCCGCGTTCGTCGCCTCCAGAGGCACCTCGCTCGCCCTGGCAGCCACGGCTCCGGCGGGAGCCTCGGCTGCGGCTTCGGTCGCGGAGGAACCGAACTTCCGCATCCCTGTCAGTTCCACCGACTCCGCCGACGTCCTCGTCCGCAAGGCCTCCCAAGTCCGGCCCACCGCACGGCAGATCGCCTGGCAGCGGCTGGAACGGACCGCGTTCCTGCACTTCGGCGTCAACACCTTCACCGGCCTCGAATGGGGCACCGGCGACGAGGACCCGAACGTCTTCCAGCCGACCGGCCTCGACACCGACCAGTGGGCGCGGGCTCTGCGCGACGGCGGCTTCAAACTCGCCATCCTCACCGTCAAGCACCACGACGGCTTCGTCCTCTACCCCTCGCGCTACACCAACCACTCGGTGGCGTCGAGCAGTTGGCGCGACGGACAGGGCGATGTGCTGCGCTCGTTCGCCGACTCCATGCGTCGGTACGGGCTGAAGGTCGGCGTGTACATCTCCCCGGCCGACGAGAACCAGTACCTCCACGGCGTCTACGCCAACGGCAGCGCCCGCGTCGAGCACACCATCCCGACCCCGGTCGAGAACGACGACCGTCCCGACGGCCCGACGTTCACCCTTCCTGCCACCGACTACGGCGCCCATATGCTCGACCAGCTCTACGAGGTCCTCACCGAGTACGGCCCCGTCGACGAGGTCTGGTTCGACGGCGCCCAGGGGCACATCCCGCCGGACAAGGTCGAGAAGTACGACTGGGACAGCTGGTACACCCTCGTCCGCACCCTCGCCCCGGACGCCACGATCGCCGTCTCCGGTCCCGATGTCCGCTGGGTCGGCAACGAGGGCGGGCTGGCGCGCGAGAACGAGTGGAGCGTCGTACCGGTCACCGAGAAGGACTACGGCAAGACCGACTTCGCGCTCTCGTACGACGCGGCGGACATGGGCGGCCGGGACGCGCTCGTCGCTGCTCGTACGGTCGCCGACTACGTCCAGTGGTGGCCGGCCGAGTGCGATGTGTCCATCCGGGACGGCTGGTTCTACCACGCCGACCAACAGCCCAAGACGGTCGACCAGTTGACCGAGATCTACTTCGGCTCGGTCGGCCGCAACGCCGTACTCCTCCTCAACGTCCCACCGGACACCGACGGCCTCCTCGCCGCCTCCGACGTCACCCGGCTGCGCGAGTTCCGGGAGCGCATCGACCGGGAACTGCCGGCCGACCTGACGATCGGGGCCTCGGTCACCCGGACCCCGGGCGTCGTCACCGTCGATCTCGGCAGGGAGCTGGCGGCGGACCGGATTCGCCTCGCGGAGGACATCCAGCACGGCCAGCAGGTCGAGGCCTTCGTCGTCGAGGCGTTCGTCCGAGGTGGCTGGACCCGGGTGGCGGGGGCCGGGACGGTCGGGGCGAGCCGAATTCTCCTGCTGGCGGCGCCTGTTCGGGCGCGGCGGTGGCGGGTCCGGGTCACACAGGCGCGGGCGGAGGTGCGGATCGCTGAGTTCGGGCTGTATCAATCCCGGGTCTGAGGACTCATGTCTACGGGGTGCGGGGCGGACGCCGTACGAGGGTACGGGGGTACACGGGGGTACGGCGTCCGCCCCGCGCGGTTCAGAGGGCCCCCGCGCCGCAGGGGCCCGTACTGTCCCGCTCGATCAGCCGCGGCACCGGTACGCGTACGGTCCGCGCCGGGCCGCCGTCCAGCAGCGTCGTCAGCTCCTGGGCCGCCGTACGGCCGAACTCCACCGTGTCCCGCGACAGCGCCGACAGCCACGGCTTGACCATCCGGCACAGCGCCGAGTCCTCCCAGGACACCACCGACACGTCCGCCGGCACCGAGAAACCGAGTTCTGTCGCGGCGGCGACTCCGGCGATCGCCATCACGTCGTTGTCGTAGACCAGGGCGGTCGGGGGAGCGGCGCTCTCCAGGACCCGCCGGGTGACGGCGGCGCCCTGCGCGTCCGAGTAGTCCGTGGTCACCGAGCGGACCTCCGTCAGGCCGCGCCGCTCGGCCTCGGCGCGCAGCGTACGGATCCGGCGCTCGGTGTGCGCGAGGCCGGGGAGCCCGGCGATGTGCGCGATCCGCCGGTGGCCCAGCGCGTACAGCCGGTCCACGACCGAGGCCATCGCGCCCGCGTCGTCCGCCCACACCGTCGACCAGCCGGGGTGCCGCTCGTCCGGGGCGCCGCCGATCACCACGGCGGGCAGGCCCAGTTCGTCGAGGAGGCCGGGGCGCGGGTCGTCCGTGCGCGGGTCGACCACCAGCACGCCGTCGACCCGGTGCTCGGCCCACCAGCGGCGGTAGACCGCGCACTCGTCGTCGACGTCCTCCAACACCTGGAAGAGCAGGCCGAGATGACGCTCCGCCAGCACCTCCTGGATGCCCGAGATGAGCTGGAGGAAGAAGGAGTCGACGCCCAGGGTGTCGGCGGGCCGCGCCACCACCAGCCCCACCGTGGCCGCACCCTCACCGGACAGTGCGCGCGCAGCGGTGCTGGGCCGCCAGCCCAACTGCTCGGCAACCCGCCGCACTCGGTCCCGGGTGACCTCGGAGACTCCCGGGCGGCCGTTGAGCGCGAACGAGACCGCGCTCTCGGAGACCCCGGCGCGCTGCGCGATGTCCTTCATCGTCGGCCTGCGCGCGGGCGACCGCTTGGCCGGCATCCTTGCTCCCCAATTCCCGGTGGCTGCGCACTAATGCGCTTGAGTCGGACCAGCCTAAAGCGCATTAGTGATCGGCTGCAATACGGCCAACACAACTGTCTGACCTGGAGTGTTGCCCAACTAATGAATTTAGCTGAGCAGAATCCATTGACTTGCCCGGCGCCGGGCGTGCAGGGTCTGCCCCGGCACCATTGGCCACCGCCGCCGCAAAGGAGCCCGTCCGCCGTGCGCATCCCCCGCAGAGTCCTCGCCACCGCTGCCGCCCTCGCCGTCGTCCTGCCGCTGAGCGCCTGCGGCTCCGGGAACGGCGACAGCGGCTCCACCGACGCCTCCGGCAAGATCGAGGGCGACATCACCTTCCAGACCTGGAACCTCCGCGCCAACTTCAAGTCGTACTTCGAGGGCGTCGTCGCCGACTTCGAGAAGAAGTACCCGGGCACCGACGTGAAGTGGATCGACCAGCCCGCCGAGGGCTACGCCGACAAGATCAGCGCGGACGCGGCGGGCGGCACCCTGCCCGACGTCGTCAACGTCTCCCCGGACCTCGTCGCCCCGCTCGCCAAGGCCGGCCTCGCGCTCGACCTCGACAAGGCCGCCGCCCAGTACAAGAGCGAGTATCTGCCGGGGGCCTGGGCGAGCCACGAGATCCCGGGCATGACCGGGACGTACGCCTTCCCCTGGTATCTGAACACCGGCCCGCTCTTCTACAACAAGTCCCTGTTCAAGGAGGCGGGCCTCGATCCCGAGCAGCCGCCGAAGACGTACGACGAACTCTTCGCGGACGCCCTGGAGTTGGCGGACAAGAGCGACGGCAAAGTCGCCACGCTCGCCAACGTGCCCACCATCGAGGACTTCGGCCGCTACGGCGTCCCCCTCATGAACGACGCGGGCACCGCCTTCGCCTTCAACGACGCCAAGGGAGTCGAACTCCTCACCAAGTACAAGGAGTTGTACGACGCCAAGGCGCTCGACCCGCAGGCCCTGACCGCGACCCCCGAGTCCTCCGGCAAGAAGTTCCTGACCGGCGCCGTCGCCATGAACCCGGGCAGCGCCCTCGACCTCGGCAACTTCAAGAAGCAGGCCCCGAACCTGTACAAGAACATCGGCATCACCGACCAGATCACCAGCACCGGCAAGGTCAACATGTACGTCATGGGCGTGATGGTGAACGCGCAGAGCAAGCGCAAGCCCGCCGCCGTCGCCTTCGCGCACTACGTCACCGACGCCGAGCGCCAGATGTCGTTCGCCAAGAAGGTCGCCATCTTCCCCAGCACGGCCGGCTCGCTCGACGACCCGTACTTCACCACGGAAGACGGTACCGACGAGACAAGGGTCCGGATCGCCGCCGCCAAGTCCCTGAAGAACGCGGTCAATTACACGCCCGTGCTGTTCAGCGAGCAGATGAAGACCGAGCTGCGCAACTCCGTGGCGCGGGCGCTCCAGGGGAAGCAGAGCCCCGAGGAAGCCCTCGACAACGCTGTCAAGGCCTGTGACCGGCTTCTCCAGCAGCAGGGCTGACGCCGGTATGGCCAGTCCCGCAGTCGAACGTGCGCAGCGGCCGGGGCGGTTGGTGTCCGTGCGGCGCCAACTGCCCACCAGCCCCTGGCTGTTCGCCGCCCCTGGGCTGCTGATCATCGGCGCCTTCATCCTCTACCCGTTCGTCTCCACCCTGATCAACTCCTTCACCGACCGCCGGACCCTGATCCCCGGCGAGTTCGTGGGCCTCGCCAACTTCCGTGAGCTGCTGCACGACGACATGTTCTGGATCGGCCTGCGCAACAGCACGCTGTACGTCGTCGGGGTCGTCCCCGCGCTCGTCCTGCTGCCCCTGCTGCTCGCGCTGCTGGTCCAGAAGAACATCCCCGGCATCACCTTCTTCCGGTCCGCCTTCTACACCCCGGTCGTCGCGTCGATCGTCGTAGTCGGGCTCATCTGGGTGTGGCTGCTCGACGAACGTGGCCTGGTGAACTCGCTGTTGGAGGCGATCGGCGTCGGCCGGGTCGGCTTCCTCAGTGACCAGTGGCTGCTTCTGCTGAGTGCGATGGCCGTCACGGTCTGGAAGGGCCTCGGCTACTACATGATCATTTACCTGGCGGCGCTCGCCAACGTCCCGCGCGAACTGCACGAGGCCGCGGCCGTCGACGGCGCGGGCGCGGTACGCCGCTTCCTCACGGTCACCGTGCCCGCCGTCCGCTCCACGATGGTCCTGGTCGGCGCGCTGTCCTCGGTCGCCGCGTTCAAGGTGTTCTCCGAGGTGTACCTGATGGCCGGCCCGGACGGCGGCCCGGCGGGCGAGGACACCACCCTCGTCATGCTGGTCCAGCGTACCGGCACCGGCCTGACCGGCCGCGTCGGCTACGCCTCCGCCCTCTCCGTCGTCGTCTTCGCCGTCACCGTCGCGCTTATGCTCCTCGTCCTGCGCGCCGACCGCAGGGAGGACGCCCCATGAGCGTGCTGGAGAAAGGGCCTTCGGCGGTACGTCCGGCCGAGCGCCCGGCGCCCGCCCGGCAACGGCGGATCGTGGACGAGCACGGCCGACGCGTCCGCGCCTGGGAACTCGCCCTGCGCTACGCCCTGTTGCTCGGCGTCCTCGCCCTGACCGTCGGCCCGTTCCTGTGGCAGCTGTCGACGTCCCTCAAGGGCCCGACCGAGGACATCTTCAGCTCCCCGCCCAAGTTCCTACCGGGCGACCCGACCCTCCACAACTACGAACGCGTCGCCGACACCATCCCCGTCTGGGACTACGCCCTCAACTCCCTGAAGGTCGCGGGCGCCAACGTCGTGACCAACTGCGTCGGTTCGGCACTCGCGGGCTACGCCCTGGCCCGCCTTCGCTACCGGGGCCGACGCGTCGCCACCCTCGCCTTCATCCTCGCGATGCTCGTGCCCGTGGAGGGCATCATCATCGCCCAGTTCACGACCATGCGGGAACTCGGCCTGAACAACACGCTCATCGGGGTCGTCCTGCCCGGCTGCATCGGCGCCATGAACGTCCTGCTGATGCGCAACGCCTTCCTCAACCTCCCCTACGAGATCGAGGAGGCGGCCTTCGTCGACGGCGCCAACTCCTGGCAGCGGTTCCTGCGAATCGCGCTGCCGTCGGTCAAGGGCACGCTCGCCGTCGTCGCGATCTTCGCCTTCATGGGGGCCTGGGACGACTTCCTGTGGCCGCTCATCGTGCTCAGCGACCCGTCCAAGTTCACCCTGACCATCGGCCTCAACTATCTGCACGGCACCTTCGCCAACGACGAACGGCTCGTCGCCGCGGGCACGGTCATCGCGGTGGCACCACTGATCGCCCTCTTCGCCTGTCTCCAGCGGTACTTCTTCCGCGGGGTCGGCGAGGGCGCCGTCAAGGGCTGACACCCCCATCGAGTGCAAGGACATCGCATGCCTTCCGCCGTGCGCTTCGGCGTCAACTACACCCCGAGCGAAGGGTGGTTCCACCACTGGCTGGACTTCGACCTCGACTCCGTACGCGCCGACCTCGACTCCATCGCGGAACTCGGACTCGACCACATCCGGGTCTTCCCGCTCTGGCCCTACTTCCAGCCCAACCGCACACTGATCCGCCCCCGGGCCGTCGAGCAGCTCGTCCAACTCGCGGACGCCGCCGCCGAGTTCGATCTCGACGTCAACGTGGACGGACTGCAGGGCCACTTGAGCAGCTTCGACTTCCTGCCGGCCTGGACCCGGACCTGGCACCGGCGGAACCTCTTCACCGACCCGGAGGTCGTCGAGGGGCAGGCGGCCTACCTGCGCACGCTCGCCGCCGCCCTCGCCGACCGGTCCAACTTCATCGGCATGACCCTCGGCAACGAGATCAACCAGTTCTCGGCAGACCCTCATCCGGACCCGGACCGGGCGACCTCCGACCAGATCGACGCCTGGCTGGAGCGGATGCTCGCCGCCTGTGAGGAGGGTGCCCCGGGCCGGCTGCATCTGCACGCCGAGTACGACGCGACCTGGTACCAGGACGACCAGCCGTTCACCCCGGCCCAGGCCGCCCGGCGCGGCGCGGTCACCGCCGTGCACTCCTGGGTCTTCAACGGCACCGCCCAGCGGCACGGCCGCACCTCCGTCCCGACGGAGCACCACGCCGCGTATCTCGTCGAGTTGAGCAAGGCGTGGGCCGGCGATCCGGGCCGACCGGTCTGGCTCCAGGAGGTCGGGGCGCCCGCGCCGCTGGTCCCCGCTGAGCATGCCGCCGCCTTCACCACGGCGACCGTCGCGAACGCCCTCGACTGCCCCGACCTGTGGGGCATCACCTGGTGGTGCTCCCACGACGTCTCCCGCGACCTCGCCGACTTCCCCGAACTCGAGTACGGTCTCGGTCTGTTGACCAACGACAGGCAACCCAAGGACGCCGCACGGGCGTTGGCGCGCGCGGCCCGCGAGCACACGTACGCCCCGAAGCCCCGGACCACCGCGCTCGTCGTACCGGCGGACCCCGCCACCCGCTCCGCCTGCGCACCCGGCGGGCCGGTCTTCGACGCGTTCTTCCGGCTCACCGCCGACGCGGCCCGCCCGACCACCATCCTCGACACGCGCGCGGACGACCAGGCCCACCTCGCTGCGCGCGGCATCACCGAAGTCGTCACTCCCGACCAGGTACTCCCCACCCCACAAGGAGACACCCGCTCGTGAACCCGACCAGACGCACCGTCCTGCTCGCCGCCACAACAGCCGCCCTGCTTCCGGCACTTGCGGCCACGGCGGCCACGAAGGCAGCCGCGGCAGCGCCGCCCTACGCCTCCTACTGGTACCCCGACTCCCTGCCCTCGGGCACCCCGGGCGCGGGCATCACCTGGCGCAGTCTGAAGGCCTGGAGTGCGGCCGACGACGCCGACCTAGCCTTCAACGCGGCGTCCGTGCCGCTCGCCGCCCGCTTCACCCCGACCCCGGCCAACGCGACGGCCCGGTCCGGCCAGGCCCGCGTTCAGTCGCTCGTCTCCTTCGGCCCGACCGCCTCGAACCCCTCCCAGGGCTCGGCCACCGCCGACTACTACGCGCTCACCCACTGGGCGTACATCGACGAACTCGTCTTCTGGGGCGGCTCGTCCGGCGAGGGACTGATCCTCGCGCCCAACGCGCCGATCGTCGACGCCGCCCACCGGCACGGCGTACCCGTCCTCGGGAACATCTTCCTGCCGCCCGTGGCCTACGGCGGGCAGTTGCAGTGGACGCGCGATCTGGTGCAGAGGGACGCCGCGGGCCGCTATCCGCTGGCAGCCCAACTCGTCGCCGTCGCGGCGGCGTACGGCTTCGACGGCTGGTTCGTCAACGCCGAGACCAGTGGCGGCAACACCGCACTCGGCACCGAGATGCTGGGTTTCGTACGGGAGTTGAAGGCGCTGTCCGTGGCGGCCGGGCAGCGGGTGACCTGGTACGACTCGATGACGGTGAACGGCACGGTGAGCTGGCAGGGCGCGCTCAACAGCCAGAACCAGGCGTTCTTCCAGGCAGCAGACTCCATGTTCGTCGACTTCCGATGGACGGCGGCGAGACTGACGTCGTCCGGCCAGACGGCCGACCAACTCGCGCGCAGCCGGTACGAGTTGTGGGCGGGCGTGGACGTGGAGGCGAACGGCTGGAACTCCTCCGTGAACTGGGACGCCATCGTGCCGACCAACAAGGCGCACGTCGTCTCGCTGGGGTTCTACCGGCCCGAGTGGACCCGCAACCACCTGCCCGCCGGCCGCACCCCTGGCGACTTCCACGCGGCCGACGACCGGTTCTGGACCGGGCGGTCACTGGACCCGGCCGCGCCCGACGGGACGGACAGCTGGCGGGCACCGGCGGTGTCGGTCGCGGACCGGTCGACGGTGACGGCGGTTCCGTTCGCGAGTGTGTTCAACACCGGGCACGGGGTGCGGTGGTTCGAGGAGGGTGCGGTCACCTCGGACGCGGCCTGGAACCACCTCGGGCTCCAGGACCGGCTGCCATCACGACGGTGGGTGGTACGGACGGAGGGGGTGCGGCCCGCTGTCTCGTTCGACTTCGCCGACGCGTGGCGTGGTGGCAGCAGTGTCCTGGTCGCCGGCTCACTGGACGAGCCAGTCACCCTCGATGTGTACGCGACCCGGCTGCCGATCGGTGTGAACACGGTTGTCGAGCTGACGCATCGCACGGACGCTGGGGGTGTGAACGTCGAGCTGGCCGTTGCCACCGCCGAGCCGAGCGGACCCGGTGCGACACCGCCGTACACGTATATCCCTGTGAACTCGGTCAACAGCGGCATGCCTGTGAATTCGGTCAACGGCTGGCAGACCGTGACCGTGCAGCTCACAGGCCTCACCGGCAACGGGACCCTTCACGCGCTCGGCGTCCGGCTCACCCCGACCAGTGTTGACCCGGTGCAGTGGCGGCTCGGTGGCATCGCCGTTCACAACGGCGTCGAGACGCCCGCCGCCCCGGCCGACGCGCTGATCACCGGCGCCACCGGAGGCGACCTGCGCTTCGCCTGGAGCCCCGCCCCAGGCCCGGTCCCCGTACGCCACCACACCCTCCACCGCGTCCTCCCCGACGGAACCCGGCGCTTCCTCGGCGCCACCGGACAGCGGGCGTTCTTCGTCGCCGGCCTGGCACCCGAACAGGGCGAGCAGATCGCACGGTTCGAAGTGCGCGCCGTAGGAGAGCTGTACACCGCGTCGGCCCCCGTGACTCTCACGCACACCTGGTAACTCCCACCTGGTAACTCCCACCCGGTAACCCCCACCTGGTAACGCCCATCTGGCAACCCCAGCCGATTACGGAGCACCCCGCATGCATGACGACCGCAACCTGGTCGAAGGCCGTCTGAAGCGTGTCCTCGACGAACGCATCCGCCCCGCCGTGTACCCCGAGTCCATGCCGCTGGACGTGGCCGTGTGGCACGCCCCCGGAGAGCCGGTGCCCGTCGCCGAGGGGCTGGCCGGTGCGCCCGAGCCGATCGAGGTGGGCGCCCGGTGGGGCGCGCCCTGGGGCACCAGCTGGTTCCGGGTCACCGGAACCGTCCCGCAGGCGTGGGCCGGGCGGACCGTAGAGGCCCTGCTCGACCTCGGGTTCGACGAGAACATGCCCGGCTTCCAGTGCGAAGGCCTGGTGTACCGGCCCGACGGCACTCCCGTGAAGGGGCTGAACCCGCGCAACCAGTGGGTGCGGATCGGGGCGCCGGTCGAGGGCGGCGAGGAGGTGCGGCTGCACATCGAGGCCGCGTCCAACCCGGTCATCCTCGACTACCACCCCTTCCTGCCCACGCAGTTGGGCGACAAGGAGACCGCAGGCAGCGAACCGCAGTACACCCTCACCCGCATGGACCTGGCCGTGTTCGACGAGACGGTCTGGCAACTGGTGATCGACCTGGAAGTGCTCGGCGAGCTGATGGCCGAGCTGCCCGTGGAGTCGGCGCGCCGCTGGGAGATCCTGCGGGCGGTGGAGAAGGCGCTGGACGCCATCGACCTCCAGGACGTGGGCGGTACGGCGGCCCAGGCGCGGGCCCGCCTGGAGACCGTGCTGTCCGAGCCCGCCGTCCCCTCCGCCCACCGCATCAGCGCCGTCGGCCACGCCCACATCGACTCGGCGTGGCTGTGGCCGCTGCGCGAGACCGTACGCAAGGTGGCCCGTACGACGGCCAACATGACCGCGTTGATCGAGGACGAGCCCGAGTTCGTCTTCGCCATGTCGCAGGCCCAGCAGTGGGCTTGGGTGAAGGAGTACCGGCCCGAGGTGTGGGCCCGGGTGAAGAAGGCTGTCGCCGACGGGCGGTTCGTGCCGGCCGGGGGCATGTGGGTGGAGTCGGACACCAACATGCCCGGCTCGGAGGCGATGGCCCGTCAGTTCGTGCACGGAAAGCGGTTCTTCCTCGACGAGTTCGGCATCGAGAACGACGAGGCGTGGCTGCCCGACACCTTCGGCTTCGCCGCCGGACTCCCGCAGATCATCAAGGCGGCCGGCTCCAAGTGGCTGCTGACACAGAAGATCTCCTGGTCGCAGACCAACAAGTTCCCGCACCACACCTTCCAGTGGGAGGGCATCGACGGCACCCGGATCTTCACGCACTTCCCGCCGGTGGACACCTACAACTGCTCGATGAAGGGCAGCGAAATAGCCCACGCGGCCCGCAACTTCAAGGACAAGGGCGTCGCCCGGCACTCCCTCGCACCGACCGGCTGGGGCGACGGGGGCGGCGGCACCACCCGCGAGATGGTCGCGAAGGCGGCCAGGCTGCGCAACCTCGAAGGCTCGGCGATCGTGGAGTGGGAAACCCCCGGCGAGTTCTTCGCGAAGGCCGAGACCGAATTCCCCAACGCGCCTGTCTGGGTCGGCGAGTTGTACCTCGAACTGCACCGCGCCACCCTCACCAGCCAGGCGAAGACCAAGCAGGGCAACCGCCGTAGCGAACACCTCCTCCGCGAGGCCGAACTGTGGGCGGCGACCGCGGCCGTCCGCACCGGACTCCCTTATCCGTACGAGGAGTTGGACCGTATCTGGAAGACGGTCCTGCTCCACCAGTTCCACGACATCCTGCCGGGCTCGTCGATCGCCTGGGTGCACCGCGAGGCACGCGCCACCTACGACCGCCTCGCCGCCGAGCTGAACGACATCATCGACGCGGCCCAGCACGCCCTGACGGGGGAGGGGACCACGGAGTTCGTCTTCAACTCCGCGCCCCACAGCAGGGAAGGGGTCCCGGCGGGCGGTGCCCGCACCCCGGAACCCGTCGGCGAAACGGCACTCGCGCCCCGCCTCACCGGCGGCTTCACCCTCGACAACGGGCTGCTCCGGGTCGAGATCGATGCGACGGGGCTCGTGGTGTCGGCGTACGACATCGATGCCGACCGCGAGACCGTCGCCCCCGGCCACGCCGCCAACCTCCTCCAGCTCCACCCCGACTTCCCGAACATGTGGGACGCCTGGGACGTCGACGAGTTCTACCGCAACACGGTCACCGCCCTGACCGGCGTCGACGAGATCACCGCAGGTGAGGACGGCGAGTCGGTGCGGATCGTACGGTCCTTCGGCGGGTCGCGCGTCACCCAGGTGCTGTCGCTCGCGCCGGGGGAGCGGCGGCTGGAGATCGCCACCGAGGTCGACTGGCACGAGACCGAGAAGTTCCTGAAGCTCGCCTTCCCGCTCGACGTGCACGCCGAACGGTACGCGTCCGAGACCCAGTTCGGGCACTTCCACCGCCCCACGCACACCAACACCTCATGGGAGGCGGCCAAGTTCGAGGCCTGCAACCACCGCTTCGTCCACGTGGCGGAGCCGGGCTGGGGTGTCGCGATCGTCAACGACTCGACGTACGGCCACGACGTCACTCGAAGCGTCCGTGACACCGACTCCGGTACGACCACCACCGTGCGCGTCTCCCTCCTCCGAGCCCCGCGCTTCCCCGACCCCGAGACCGACCAGGGCGTCCACCGCTTCCGGCACGCACTGGTACCGGGCGCGGGGATCGGCGACGCGGTGCGCGAGGGCTGGCGGATCAACCTGCCGGAGCGGCGGGTGACCGGTGCCCGGGACGTGGCCCCGCTGGTGAGCGTCGACCGGGACGCGGTCGTCGTCAGCGCCGTGAAGCTCGCCGACGACGGCAGCGGCGATGTCGTGGTCCGTTTCCACGAGGCCCACGGCGGACGCGCCCGCGCCACGCTCACCGTCGGCTTCGCGTGCGCGTCCGTCACGGTCACCGACCTGCTGGAACGCCCGCTCGCGGAGACGGCGCCACCTCAGCTCGACGGCGACCGGGTCGCCGTACGCCTGCGCCCGTTCGAGCTGGTGACGCTGAGGTTCGTACGGGCCCAGTAGCAGGTACTGCAGGGCCCGGCGGCGCCGGGGAAGTCGGGTGCGGAACCGCGCCCCATTAGGGGCGCGGGGAACTGCGCGACCAGCCACAGCGGACCCGCAGATTCCGCACCGCGCATTCAGCGGAGCGCTTGGCTCATGTCTCGAGCTGAGCCCGCAGCCACTCCTCCACCTCGCCCACATGCGCCGCAGCCGCCGCCCGCGCCGCCTCCGGATCGTGGGCGACGAGGGCGCGGTGGATCGCCGCGTGCTCGCGGCGCGTACGCGCGAACGCACCCTCCTCCTGGTACCCGCGCCAGACCCGGGCGCGGAACGTACGTGAGGAGAGCCCCTCAAGAATCGCCGCCATCGTGTCGTTGCCCGCCGCGGCGGCGATCTCGCGGTGGAAGGCGAGGTCGTGGGCGAGGATCTCCTCCGGATCGTCTGTGGCGTTCATCGCCGTGAGGTGTTTCTCCACCTCCGCGAGCTGGTCAGGGGTGATCCGCGCGGCGGCCAGCGCGGTCGCCGTCGACTCCAGGATGCGCCGGACCTCCAGCAGCTCGACCAGCCGCGGGCCCCGCGAGAGGTCCGCGACCACGCCGAAGGTCTCCAGCAGATCGCCGGCCTCCAGCTGGGTCACGTAGATGCCCGAGCCGTGCCGGGCCTCCAGTACGCCCATCACGGTGAGCGCCCGGATCGCCTCCCGCATCGAGCTGCGCGAGATGCCCAGCCGGACGGCGAGATCGCGCTCGGTGGGCAGCCGCTGGCCCGGTTCCAGCCGGCCCTCGCCGATCATCGCCTTGATCTGCTCGATGGCGCGCTGCGTCACGGTGCCCTTCTGTGGGGCGGCCTCTCCGTTCCTGGCCGGGATCTCGTCCACGCCGTGTCCTCCTGTCGCCGGGTGCGCCGCAGTCTAACCAGCAGGTTGGTCGGACCACTACGGCCCGAATCGAGGAAAATTTGGCCCTGCGGGGTGTTCCAACCCCGAAGTGGTCTGATAAATATGCGGGCATCTGCTCGATCACGCTCGATGAGGAGCTGCCAGATGCTCGACAGAACAGTGGGGAAGCGGGAGATGCGGCGGGAGAAGCGGGGCAGGGCGCGGGTCCTCGGTGCGGTGGCCCTGGCCGCCTGTACCGGCCTGGTGCTCAGCGCCTGCGGCAGCACCAAGGACACCGTCGCCACGGGCGGCAGTGACGGCGACGGGACGGGCAAGGTCGGCGTGATCCTGCCGCTGCTGACCTCGCCGTTCTGGCAGTCGTACAACGACTACGTGCCGAAGATGGCCAAGTCCGAGGGTGTCGACGCGCTGAAGACCGTCAACTCCAACAGCGACCCCTCGCAGCAGATCACCGACATCAACAACCAGCTCAACCAGGGAGTGAAGGGGCTCGTCGTCGCGCCCCTCGACAGCGCCGCCATCGAGGCCGGCCTCGACCAGGCCGAGCGCAAGGGCGTGCCCGTCGTCGCCGTCGACGTGGCGCCCGAGAAGGGCAAGGTCGCCATGGTCGTACGCGCCAACAACGTCGCGTACGGCGAGAAGGCCTGCCAGTACCTCGGCGAGCACATCACCTCGGGCAAGGTCGTGCAGATCATGGGCGATCTGGCGTCGGTCAACGGGCGGGACCGGTCGGAGGCGTTCCGGGCCTGTGTGAAGGAGAAGTTCCCGAAGCTGAAGGTGCTGGAGATACCGGCCAAG
This sequence comes from Streptomyces sp. NPDC000878, assembly GCF_053599695.1. Taxonomy (NCBI): domain Bacteria; kingdom Bacillati; phylum Actinomycetota; class Actinomycetes; order Kitasatosporales; family Streptomycetaceae; genus Streptomyces; species Streptomyces sp. NPDC000878. The sequence continues at coordinate 145,166 of NZ_JBSFMT010000006.1, forward strand.
TGGGAGTCGGACACGGCCGCCTCCAAGCTGGACACGCTCCTCAACGCCAACCCGGACATCAAGGGCATCTACATGCAGGCCGGCGGCGTCTATCTCGCGCCCACCCTCCAGACCCTGAAGTCCAAGGGGATGCTGAAGAAGACCGGCCAGGCCGGGCACATCGCGATCGTCTCGAACGACGGCATCCCGCAGGAGTTCGACGCCATCCGCAAGGGCGAGATCGACGCGACCGTCTCCCAGCCCGCCGACCTCTACGCCAAGTACGGCATGTACTACATCAAGGCGGCGATGGCGGGGAAGACCTTCGAGCCGGGCCCGACCGACCACGACTCCACGATCGTCAAGCTGCCCAGCGGCATCCTGGAGGACCAGCTGCCCGCGCCCCTGGTCACCAAGGACAACGTCGACGACGCCGCGCTCTGGGGCAACACGGTCGGATGAGCAGCCAACCACGGGAGAACCCGGACACCCCTCTCGTGCCGCTCGTCGAGGCGCGCGGCATCACCAAGCGGTACGGCCCCACCACCGCACTCCAGGACGGTCAACTGACCGTCCTGGCAGGTGAGTCGCACGCCCTCGTCGGCCGCAACGGCGCCGGAAAGTCCACCCTGGTCACCATCCTCACCGGTCTCCAGGCACCCGACGAGGGCACGGTCCGCTTCGACGGCCAGCCCGCGCCCCCGCTCGCCGACCGCGACGCCTGGCGCCGCAAGGTGGCCTGCGTCTACCAAAAGCCCACCGTGGTCCCCGAGTTGACGGTTGCCGAGAACCTCTTCATCAACCGGCAGCCGACGGGTCGTGGGGGAGTCATCAGCTGGCGGCGGCTGCGCACCGAGGCCACCGAACTCCTCGACACCTGGGACGTGCACGTCGACCCGGAGGCCCGTACCGCCGACCTCAAGGTCGAGGACCGCCAAATGGTGGAGATCGCACGGGCGTTGAGCTTCGGCGCCCGCTTCATCGTCCTCGACGAACCCACCGCCCAGCTCGACAGCCGGGAGATCGACCGGCTCTTCACCCGGATGCGCGCACTCCAGGACTCCGGCGTCACCTTCCTGTTCATCTCGCACCACCTCCAGGAGGTGTACGAGGTGTGCCAGACGGTGACCGTCCTGCGGGACGCCCGCTGGATCACCACCGCACCCGTCGCAGACCTTCCGCGCACGGCCCTGGTGGAGGCCATGGCGGGGGAGACCATCGCCGAACAGGCCTTCACCCCCAAGGGAGTTGAGCCGGGCGCACCGGTGCTGCTGGCCGCCGAGGGGCTCACCTCACCGGCGTACGAGAACATCGACCTGACCGTGTGCCGCGGTGAGGTCGTCGGGCTCGCCGGGTCCAGCGGCAGCGGCAAGATCGAGCTGGCCGAGTCCTTCGCCGGGCTCCACACACCGACCGGCGGGAGCGCCCAACTCGACGGCGGACGGCTGCCGTTCGGGGATGTGCAGGCGGCGCTGACGGCGGGCGTCGCCTGCGTCCCGCGTGACCGGCACGAGCAGGGGCTGGTCTCCGGCATGACCGTCGGGGACAACGCCACCATGAGCGTCCTGCGGCGCCTCGGCCGGTACGGCTTCGTCTCCGGCGACCGCAAACGCGGCTTCGCCACCGCCCTCATCGAACGCCTCGACATCCACACCGAGGGCCCCGACCAGCCCGTCTCCGACCTGTCCGGCGGCAACGCGCAGAAGGTCGTCATGGCCCGCGCCCTCGCCTCCGACCCCAAACTGCTCGTCCTGATCAACCCCACCGCGGGCGTCGACGTGAAGTCCAAGGAGTCCCTCCTCGCCCGCATGGACAGCGCCCGCGAGGACGGCACGGCCGTCCTCGTCGTCTCCGACGAACTCGACGACCTGCGCCGCTGCGACCGCGTCCTCGTCCTCTTCCATGGCCGCGTCGTCGCCGAGCACCCGGCGGGCTGGCACGACCACGAGCTGATCGCCTCCATCGAAGGAGTGGACCATGGCTGACACGAAGGCCCCGCCGCTCGCCCCCCTCCGGGCCCCGGACCCGCGCTCGGCCAAGACCGTACTCCTCCGCCGGGCCCGCGAACTCGCCCTCGTACCTGCCCTGTTGCTGCTCATGGTGCTCGGTACGGTCGTCAACGACTCGTTCCTCACCGAACGCAACCTGATCTCGATCCTCGGTGCCTCCGCCGCCCTCGCGATGGTCGTGCTCGCCGAGTCGCTCGTCCTCATCACCGGCAAGTTCGACCTCTCCCTGGAGTCGGTCGTCGGCATCGCCCCGGCCGTCGGCGCGCTGCTGGTGCTGCCGGTCGCGCAGTCCGGGTGGGGGACCGAATTCCCCGCCGTACTCGCCCTGTTGGCGATCCTCGTTGCCGGCGGTGTCGTCGGCGCGTTCAACGGCATCCTCGTCGTCAAGTTCAAGCTCAACGCGTTCATCGTCACGCTCGCGATGCTGATCGTGCTGCGCGGGCTGCTGGTCGGCGCGACCAAGGGCAAGACGCTGTTCGGCATGCCCGACTCCTTCTACTCCCTCGCCACCACCACCTTCCTCAGCGTCCCGATGTCGGTGTGGGTGGCCGGGGCGTGCTTCGCCGTCGCCGGGCTTGTGCTTCGGTACCACCGTGTCGGGCGCGCGTTGTACGCGATCGGCGGCAACGCGGATGCGGCGCGCGCCGCGGGGATCCGGGTCGAGCGGGTGATGCTCGGGGTGTTTGTCGTCGCCGGTGTGCTCGCCTCCGTCGGCGGGATCATGCAGACGGGGTATGTCGGCGCGATCAGTGCCAACCAGGGCAACAACATGATCTTCACCGTGTTCGCTGCGGCTGTCATCGGGGGGATCAGCCTCGACGGTGGTAAGGGGACGATGTTCGGGGCGTTGACCGGGGTGTTGTTGCTGGGGGTTGTGCAGAACCTGTTGACCTTGGCCCAGGTGCCTTCGTTCTGGATTCAGGCGATCTATGGGGGAATCATCCTGGTTGCGCTGATGATCGCGCGTGTGACGACGGGGCGGGCGCAGGACTAGTGACTAAGAGCTCGGCTGGATCTGTGGTTTGTCGTCTGCGGCCCGTGGGGGCTTCTCGCGCAGTTCCCCGCGCCCCTTAAAAGCGCGTCACCTCATCCGGCATCGAGCCATCCCGTACCTCTGCCCCTGACCGAAAGGCCTTCCGTGTCACCCAGCCCCGCCCGCGTCATCGCGGTCGACACCTACGACATCCGGTTCCCCACCTCGCGCGAGCTGGACGGCTCCGACGCGATGAATCCAGACCCCGACTACTCGGCGGCCTACGTCGTGCTGCGTACCGACGCGGCCGACGGGCACGAGGGGCATGGGTTCACCTTCACCATCGGGCGGGGCAACGAGGTCCAGGTCGCCGCGATCGACGCGCTGCGCGGGCATGTGGTCGGCCGGTCCGTCGACGCGCTGTGCGCGGACCCGGGCACCCTGAACCGCGACCTGATCGGCGACAGCCAGCTGCGCTGGCTCGGACCCGAGAAGGGCGTGATGCACATGGCGATCGGCGCCGTCGTCAACGCCGTGTGGGATCTTGCCGCGAAACGGGCAGGTCAGCCCCTGTGGCAGCTGCTCGCCGAGGCCGAACCCGAGTGGCTCGTCCGGCAGGTCGACTTCCGCTACCTCACCGACGCGCTCACCCCCGAGGAGGCCCTCGACCTGCTCCGCCGGGGCCGGGAGGGCGCCGCCGAACGCACGGCCGACCTGCTGGCGAAGGGCTTCCCCGCCTACACCACCTCCGCCGGCTGGCTCGGCTACGACGACGAGAAGCTCACCCGGCTCGCCACCGAGGCCGTCGCCGACGGCTTCACCCAGATCAAGCTCAAGGTCGGAGCGGACCTCGACGACGACGTACGCCGCTGCCGCGTCGCCCGGTCCGTCGTCGGCCCCGACATCCGCATGGCGATCGACGCCAACCAGCGCTGGGACGTCGACGAGGCGATCCGCTGGACCAAGGCGCTCGCCGAGTTCGACCCCTACTGGATCGAGGAACCCACCAGCCCCGACGACATCCTCGGCCACGCCGCGATCCGCCGGGCCGTGGCCCCCGTCAAGGTCGCCACCGGGGAACACGTCCAGAACCGGGTCGTCTTCAAGCAGCTCCTCCAGGCCGACGCCATCGACTTCGTCCAGATCGACGCGGCCCGTGTCGGCGGCGTCAACGAGAACCTCGCCATCCTGCTGCTCGCCGCCAAGTTCGGCGTTCCCGTCTGCCCGCACGCGGGCGGCGTCGGCCTGTGCGAACTCGTCCAGCACCTGTCGATGTTCGACTACGTCGCCCTGGCGGGCACGACCGAGAACCGGGTCATCGAGTACGTCGATCATCTGCACGGCCACTTCCTCGACCCCGTGGTGATCAGGCAAGGTCATTACCGCGCACCGACCGCGCCGGGCTTCTCCGCGACCATGCGGCCGGAGTCCATCGCGGAGTTCACGTTCCCCGGCGGCACCTTCTGGGCCGCCGACCTGGCGAAGGAGAAGGGGCAGGCCGCATGACCGACTTCGAGGGTCTCAAGGCGCTGGTCACGGGCGGCGCGTCCGGCATCGGCCGGGCCACCGCGGAACTGCTGGCGGCGCGCGGCGCCCAGGTCGCCGTCCTCGACCTGGACCTGTCGTCGGTCGAGAAGCCGCTGCTCGGCTACCGGGCCGACGTCACCGACGACACGTCCGTACGGGAGGCGGTGGCCGCGGCCGTCGCCGACCTCGGCGGCCTGGACGTCCTGGTCAACAACGCCGGGATCGGCGCCCAGGGCACCGTCGAGGACAACGACGACGAGCAGTGGCACCGCGTGTTCGACGTCAACGTGCTCGGCATGGTCCGCGTCGCCCGCGCCGCGCTGCCCCACCTGCGGCGCTCGGCGCACGCCGCCATCGTGAACACCTGCTCGATCGCGGCCACGGCCGGCCTGCCGCAACGCGCCCTGTACAGCGCCACCAAGGGTGCCGTGCACTCGCTGACCCTCGCCATGGCCGCCGACCACATCCGCGAGGGCGTCCGTGTGAACTGCGTCAACCCCGGCACCGCCGACACCCCGTGGGTCGGCCGCCTCCTCGACGCGGCCCCCGACCCCGCCGCCGAACGCGCCGCACTGGAGGCCCGCCAGCCCAGCGGCCGACTGGTCTCGGCCGCCGAAGTCGCGGGCGCCATCGCCTACTTGGCGAGCCCCCTGTCCGGCGCCACCACCGGCACGGCACTCGCCGTCGACGGCGGTATGCAGGGCCTCAGGCTGAGGCCGGTGGGCCAGTGAACACGCCGAACAACACCCTAGGCAGCGCCCCCGTGCCCGAACTCGTCCCCATGCCGGTGCACGCGCTCGGCCGCAGCGGTGTCGAGGTCACCGGCCTCGCCTTCGGTGCCGCCGCCATCGGCAACCTCTTCACCGAGGTCCCCGACGAACAGGCGCACGACGCCGTGTCCGCCGCCTGGGACGCGGGCATCCGCTACTTCGACACCGCGCCGCACTACGGCATCGGCCTGTCCGAACGCCGCCTCGGCGCGGCCCTGCGCGAGCACCCGCGCTCGGCGTACACCATCTCCACGAAGGTCGGCCGCCGCCTGGAACCCGTCGCTGCCCCGGCCGGCGACGACCTCGCCAACGGCTTCGCGGTCCCCGACACCCACCACCGCGTCTGGGACTTCAGCGCCGACGGCGTACGCCGCACCCTGGAGGCCAGCCTGGAGCGGCTCGGCCTCGACCACGTCGACGTCGTCTACCTCCACGACCCCGACGACCACGCCGAGGAGGCCTTCCGCGAGGCCTACCCGGCCCTGGAGAAGCTCCGCTCGGAAGGCGTCGTGCGCGCGATCGGCGCGGGCATGAACCAGGCGGAGATGCTCACCCGCTTCGTCCAGGACACGGACGTCGACGTGGTGCTGTGCGCCGGCCGCTACACCCTCCTCGACCAGAGCGCGCTCACGGAGCTGTTGCCCGCCGCCGTGGAACGCGGTACGTCGGTCGTGATCGGCGGCGCCTTCAACTCCGGCCTGCTGGCGGACCCGAAGCCCGGAGCGACGTACAACTACACTGCCGTCTCGGGCGAGTTGCTCGACCGCGCCCTGCGCATGCAGACCGTCGCCGACCGCCACGGCATCACCCTGCGGGCAGCCGCCCTCGCCTTCTGTGCGGCCCACCCGGCCGTCGCGAGCGTCCTCGTCGGTACCCGCTCGGCGGCCGAAGTCCGGGACTGCGCCGAGCAGTTCGCCACCTCCGTACCCGAGGCCTTCTGGGAGGAGCTGACGGACACCGGCCTGCTGTCCGCCGAGCAGCCGTCGGGGGAGACGCCATGAGAGTCGCCCTGCACACCAAGGTCCGCGCCGACCGTGTCGCCGAGTACGACGCCGCCCACCGCGAGGTCCCCGTCGAACTGACCGACGCGATCCGCGCCTCCGGCGCCACCTCCTGGAGGATCTGGCGCAGCGGCACCGACCTCTTCCACGTCCTGGAGTGCGAGGACTACGCCCTCCTCCTCGCGGAGCTGGAGAAACTGCCGGTCAACGTGGCCTGGCAGGCCCGGATGGCCGAACTCCTCGACGTGGTGCACGACTACTCCGGCGAAGGCGCCGACGCCGGCCTGCCGGTCGTATGGGAGCTGCCGTGACGATCGTGGACGCGCACCACCACGTGTGGGACCTGTTGGTCCGGGACCAGGACTGGATCGCCGAAGGCAGCCCACTGCGGCGGGACTTCACCATGGCGGACCTCGCACCGCAGGCCCACGCGGCCGGAGTCGACCGCACGATCCTCGTCCAGACGATCACCGTGCCCGAGGAGACCCCGGAGTTCCTGGCACTCGCGGCGGAACAGGAGCTGATCGCGGGCGTCGTCGGCTGGACGGACCTGACCCGCACCGACGTCGCCGACGAACTGGCCAGACTGCGTGAACTCCCCGGTGGCGCATACCTGAAGGGCATCCGCCACCAGGTCCAGGGCGAGCCGGACCCGGAGTGGCTGCTGCGCCCGGACGTACGCCGGGGCCTCGCCGCCGTCGCCGAGGCGGGCCTGGTGTACGACCTGGTCGTCCTCCCGCACCAGCTGCCCGCGTGCGTCAAGGCGGCCGAGTCGCTGCCACAACTCACCTTCGCCCTCGACCACTTGGGCAAACCGCCGATCGCCGCCGGCACCCTGGAACCCTGGGCCTCTGACCTGCGTTCCCTGGCCGCCCTGCCCAACACGGTCGGCAAGCTCTCCGGCCTGGTCACCGAGGCCGACCCCACGGCCTGGACCCTGGACGACCTGCGCCCGTACGCCGAGACGGCCCTGGACGCCTTCGGGCCGGACCGCCTGATGTTCGGCTCGGACTGGCCGGTGTGCGTGCTCGCCACGTCGTACGGCCAAGTCGTGTCCCTGGCCGAGGAGTTGACCACCTCCCTCGACACGGGCGAACGCGAGCAGGTTTTCACGGGCACCGCGACCCGTGTCTACGGCCTCTGAACCGGCCCGGCGACCAGTCGTGTCGGCGGCATGAACTCCCGTACGTACACCCGCTCCCAGCACGCCCCCGTCGCCCGCAGCTCCCGCCAGGTCGTGTAGCGGTAGCGGAACAGGCGGGCGCGGACGTAACGCGGCGGCACGTCCGGCGGGAAGGGGGAGTGGCGCAGCAGTCGGAGTGTGTCGCGGTCGTTCTCCAGGAGGCGTTCGACCATCGCCCCGAACCACGACCCGGCGTACGCGGGCGACAGCGCGGCGAACCACATCATCCAGTCGAGCCGCAGATGGTAGGGCGCGAACTGGCGTGGCCAGCGTCCCGGTTGACCCGGCTTGCCCTTGAACTCGTACTCCCGCCAGTCGGATTCCTCGCGCGGTACGTCGTCGGCCGTGCCCTCGACGACCACCTCGTACCGGATGCGGCTGACGCTGCCGAAGGCACCGTAGGTGTTGACCAGATGGAGCGGGTCGAAGGAGCGGTTCATGACCTGGCGGCGCGAGAGCATGTTGCGGACCGGGCGGTAACTGAGGCTCAGCAGTCCCGTGGCGACGGACAGGACCACGATCTCGTACCAGAGCGGGGTGTCCGGGAGGGTCGTCGGTGCCGTGTCCGGGAGGCGTACCGCCGACAGGGCCAGCACGATCGTGAGCCAGTTCAGCCAGGCGAAGTTGCCCGACAGAACCAGCCACAGCTGGGTGACGACCATCAGGGACGCGGCGGCCGTCGCCACCGGGTGTGGGGTGAACAGGAGGACGGGGACGGCGAGTTGGGTGATGTGGTTCGCCGCTGTCTCGATCCGGTGCACCGGCCTCGGGAGGTGGTGGAAGAACCAGCTCAGCGGGCCCGGCATCGGCTGCGTCTCGTGGTGGTAGTCGAGGCAGGTGAGTTTTCGCCAGCACGCGTCGCCGCGCATCTTGATCAGACCGGCGCCGAACTCGACCCGGAACAGGACCCAGCGCAGCAGGAACAGCACCACCACCGGCGGCGCGACCTCGTCGTTGCCCAGGAACACGGCGAGGAAGCCGACCTCCAGGAGCAGTGACTCCCAGCCGAAGCCGTACCAGGTCTGGCCGACGTTGACGATCGACAGATACATCGCCCATGGCAGCAGCCACAGCAACATGCCCGCCCAGAGCGGGAGTTGGGAATCCAGCCCGGCGAGCAGCGCCACCGACACCGCGCACCCCGTCGAGGCCCAGACGGCGAAGAAGCGGTCGGAGTAGTGGAGTTGGAACACGCTCGGTGCCTGCCGGAAGCCGACCCGGGCGACCAGGGCAGGTACGGGCAGCATGCCCCGCTCGCCGATCAGCGCCCGGAACTGGAGGGCCGCGCCCAGGAACGCGACGAGATAGACGCAGGCCAGACCGCGCTGGAAGAGCAGGCGGCTCAGCCAGTACTCGGGTGCGGTGAACCACTCCACGCCGTTCGCCCCTCTCTCCCCGCTGCCTCCTCCATTGTGACGCTGGGTGACCATCTCGGCTTGCGTGCGCCGAGCGGGTGACGCAGACAATGGGGAATGCACCGAACCCTTGTCACCGCCTGCGCACTCTCGGCAGCCCTGCTCGTCGGCGGCTGGGACGGCGACCCGCCCGGCGAGGAGGTCGTGTCCCCGGACGACCTGGGCTTCGGCACGGCCCAGGACGCCTGCGACGAGATCGGCCCCGACACCGTCCCGGAGATCCCCGACCTCCCCGACGGCGGCGGCCTGATTCCCGACGAGACAAGCACCGCATATGGCGTGTACGCCCTGTACGACCCCTGTGAGGGCGTCGGCGAGTGAAGGATGCCCGACGAAAGCTGTCGGACAAGTCGAAGAATCAGCCAAACACTGGCAAGGTGGCCCCATGGCTGATCGGGGAGCGAGCGCCCTGTCACTCCCGGACGACTGGCCCGCCCACCCGGATCCGATTCTGTCGCTCAACCGTATGGGGACGTTCGACTGGGACCTGGACGCCGGTCTGTTCCACATGGACGCGCTGGCGCACGAGATCTTCGACCTGCGCCCCGACGAATACGACGGCCACCCCGAGAGCCTGGCCGTGCGAGTGCCCCGGATGGAGGGCCTCCGGATCGACTCCGTGGTCTCCGAGGCCATGAAGGACGGCAGCGAGAACTACGGCGTCTACTTCCGCCTCCACCGCCGCGACGGCACCCTCCAGTGGACCCACACCCAGGGCTACATCCGCCGTGACGAGACGGGCCGCCCGCGCCGGGTCATCGGTATCGTCCGCGACGCCACGCAGGAGCTGCGGGACAGCCGGACCCGTACCGAACAGGCCGCCAAGGACGAGGTCCGGCGCCGCCAGACCAACGTCGTGCAGGTCATCACCGCGGCCCTCGCACACGCCCGCACCGTGGAGGACGTCATCGACGTCCTCACCAACTCGCCCGGCGTCCCCCACCTCGGCGCCGCCAGCCTCGTCATGGGCCTGGTGGAGGCCGGCCGGATCCGTCTGGTCGCCGAGGGCCCGGCGGGCGCCTCCGTCCCAGGCACCCGCATCACCCGGATCGAGGAGCCCTACCCGATGGGCGACGTCGTACGGACCCTCAGCCCGCGGTTCATCGAGTCGCCGGAGGAGTTCGCGGCCGGGTACCCGATCCTGTGGCCGCATCTCGTCGATCTGAAGATCACCTCGGCCGCCTATCTGCCGCTCATCGCGCAGGCCCGGCCGATCGGCGCGATGGGCCTGCTCTACAACGACCGGTACGGCTTCTCGGCGGAGGACCGGGCCGTCCTCGTCGCGCTCGGCACCAGCATCGCGCAGAGCCTCCAGCGAGCCATGCTCTACGAGCAGGAGAAGGACCTCGCCCAGGGCCTCCAGCAGGCCATGCTGCCGCGCACCATCCCCAGCGTGCCCGGCGCCGACATCGCCGTCCGCTACCGCGCCGCCTCCTCCGGCGGCCAGCTCGGCCGGGACATCGGCGGTGACTGGTACGACGTGATCCCACTGCCCGGCGGCCGGGTCGGCGCGGTCATCGGGGACGTCCAGGGCCACGACACGCACGCCGCGGCCGTCATGGGCCAGCTGCGGATCGTCCTGAAGGCCTACGCCGCCGAGGGACACCCGCCCGCCACCGTGATGGCCCGCGCCTCCGTCTTCCTCGACGAACTCGACACCGACCGCTTCGCGACCTGCCTGTACGCGGAGGCCGACATGGCCACCGGGGTGGTCCAGGTGGTCCGGGCCGGCCATCTCGACCCGCTGGTGCGAAGCGCCGACGGCACCTGCCGGCGCGTCCCGGTCGACGGCGGGCTGCCCCTCGGCCTCTCCGCCGAGTTCGGGCGTCTCACCTACCCGGTGGCCATCCTCGAACTGGAGCCCGGCGAAACCCTGGTGCTGTGCACCGACGGACTCATCGAGGAGCCCGGCGCCGACCTCGCCGACGGGATGCGGACCCTCAGGGCGCTCATCGCCGCCGGTCCGGAGAGCGCCTGGGAACTGGCCGACCGCCTCATCGAGGTGGCCGACGAGCGGGGCGGGGACGACGACGTGGCCCTGCTGCTCCTGCGCCGCCGGGGCCTGGCCGCCGTACAGTCCGGCGGGCGGCTCCAGCAGCACGTCGCGCCCAGTGACCCCGACGCGCTGAGCGAGGCCCGGCACATGATCGGCGCCGCCGTCCGGGCCTGGGGCGCCCGCGAACGCGCCGACGAGGTCGAACTGGTAGCCGACGAACTGATCACCAACGCCCTGATGCACACCGAGGGCCCGGCGATCGTCACCCTGCGCGTGCTGACCGCCCCCGAACGACGGCTGCGCGTCGAGGTCGAGGACTCCTCCAGCGCCCTGCCGCGCCGCCGGGAGGCCGGCGAGTCCGGGGTCTCCGGGCGCGGCCTGCTCCTGGTCGACCTCCTCTCCGACACCTGGGGCGTGGAGGCACGCGGCGGCGGCAAGGTCGTGTGGTGCGAGTTCGCGGTGCCGCCCAGAAGCTGAGCACCCGGGCGGGCGGTGGCACCCTGGACGTATGCCGGAACTTCCCGAGGTCGAGGCGCTCAGGGACTTCCTGACCGAACGGCTCGTGGGCCACGAGGTGGTCCGCGTGCTGCCCGTCGCGATCAGCGTCCTGAAGACGTACGACCCACCGCTCACCGCCTTCGAGGGCCGCGAGGTCACCGCCGTGCACCGGCACGGCAAGTTCCTCGACCTGGCCACGGACGGCGGCCCGCACTTCGTGACCCACCTGGCCCGCGCCGGCTGGCTGCACTGGCGCGACCGCCTCCCGGACGGCCCGCCGAAACCCGGAAAGGGCCCGCTCGCGCTGCGTGTCGCCCTGGAGACCGGGGAGGGCTTCGACCTCACCGAGGCCGGCACCCAGAAACGGCTCGCGGTGTACGTCGTACACGATCCGCAGGAGGTGCCCGGCGTCGCCCGGCTAGGCCCCGACCCGCTCGCCGACGACTTCGACGAGGAACGGCTCACCGGCCTGCTGGCGGGGGAGCGGCGACAGCTGAAGGGCGCGCTGCGCGACCAGAGTCTGATCGCGGGGGTGGGGAACGCCTACAGCGACGAGATCCTGCACGCCGCCCGGATGTCCCCGTTCAAACTCGCCGCCTCACTCACACCCGAGGAGAACCGACGCCTGTACGAGGCCCTGCGCACAACACTCACCGAGGCGGTCGAACGTTCCCGCGGCCTCGCGGCCGGACGCCTGAAGGCGGAAAAGAAAAGCGGCCTCAAAGTCCACGGCCGAACCGGCCAACCCTGCCCGATCTGCGGCGACACAGTCCGAGAGGTCTCCTTCAGCGACTCGTCACTCCAGTACTGCCCGACGTGCCAGACGGGCGGAAAACCCCTGGCGGACAGACGGATGTCCCGCCTACTGAAGTAGAGCCCTGAGGTAGCGCACCGAAAGGGGCGCGGGGAACTGCGCGACCAGCCACAACGGCGCAGCAGCCAAATCACAACCTCACGGCGCGTCAAGCGTCACCAGACGCAACCCAGCGGTCGTACGCAACTCATATCGATCGATCTGATCAGGATGAAAAGTCGACGCCCCCATCATGGTGCTGGCGCGAGCATCATGCTCAGGCACGTTCCAGTTCGTCAGCGTCTCTTCCGTGCCATCGTCCGCAATAGCGACAAGATGACACGCGCGGGGCCCGGCCCCATCCTTCACCTTCAGCTCGATCTGGCTCCCCCAGACCGTGTTCTCACTGGTGACCTGAGCCCAGACGCCCGACCGCTCGTCGGTCGCCGTGACCCGCTGCGTCGGATCCGCGTCGCCGCCCGCCATGATCGCGATGCCGGGCCCGGCCACAGCGAAGACCACCGCGGCGGCGACCGCGTACAGCAGGCGACGCCGACCGGCCCGCTGCCGGTTGGCGACCTCGCCGAGCAGCCGGTCCAGAAGCCTGGGACCGGGTTGGGCCATGGGGTGCACGGAGCGCGGCGTGGCCCGCTTGTACAGCAGCAACTGCCGTGTGGCGGAGCCGAATTCGGTCACTTGGACCGCGCACTGGGGGCACTCCATGAGGTGGTCCTCGAAGCGGAAGGCCTCCGCCTCGTCGAGCACGCCGAGCGCGTATGCGCCGACGTCGCGATGCCGTTCCAGGGACCTCATGCCGAATCCTCGTGCCGATGGTACGGGTGGGGTGGTGTTGCTCCCACCGGTACGCACCGGACCGCGGAATCACTCAAGCCCCATACCGAATCGAGACCTTAGGTGTTCGGAGCGGCGGGGCTCGCGGATTGGTCGGATTCTAAAAAAGATGGATCGCCAGATGACCGAGGGGCAGTCCGAGCCGCCAGGCCGGGGTCCACACCTTCGGTCCGTCGTCCTCACCGAGCACGGGCCCGCCACCCGGTACGGCGTCCAGGTCCGGGGCGAGCAGCTCGGTCTCCTCCAGCCAGCGCCAGGCGGCAGCCGCGAGGTCCAGGTCCGGGGCCGGCGCTCCTGATTCGAGCGCGTCGGCCGCCAACCTGGAAATACGTTCGCGGACCCAGTCCTGCCAGGGCTGGTCGTACGCCGTGAGCGAAAGCCACTTCTCCAGCTGTGTGATGACCCGGATGCCCGAGAGTTCCCCGCTGGTGTCGGAGAGGAAGATGGTGAGTGCCAGCGCGTCCCGACCCGCGCGGAACTCGAAGGACGTGGGCGGCATCAGGTCGCCCGTCCGCAGCAGCTCGTCGGCGATGTACTCGGCGTACAACCAGGCCATGGGGACGGTGAGTTCGCCCCCGCCGGTGCCGTCCGTGCTCTCTTGACCTCTGTGCAGCATCCCTTCCTGCCTTCCTCCGGTGCGTGCGCGTCGCCCGACCCCGGGCATCCGGGACTGGTGCCAGTCCGGAACACGGATGAAGACAGCTGATGGCTCAACCATGGTCCTCAGCAAGGCGCTTTACCGAGGTTTGACTCGACCATTGGTTTCACCGCAGGTCGGCCGCATAACCCGGCAGGACTCGGCGCAGGGCGCGCAGCGCGTAGTACGCGCGAGACTTCACCGTACCGGGAGGAATCCCGAGGGCTGTGGCGGCCTCCGCCACACTCGCCCCCTGGAAGTACACGAGCACCAGGACTTCACGGTGCTCGGGAGTGAGTGTCTTCACAGCCTCCCGCACATCGAGGGTCGCCGCGGACCGTTCCGCGTGATCCGCACATACCCGCGCGTTCTCCAGGATCGCGTCCCCGACCTCGGCGGGCCGCGCCTGCCGGGCCCGCCGCGCGTCGATGGCGAGCCGCCGCCCCACGGTCATCAGCCAGGGCCGTACGGACTCGAAGTCGTCGGCGCGCAGCGCCTCGGGGTGCTGCCAGGCACGTACGAGGGTCTCCTGCACCAGGTCCTCGGCGCGCTGCCGGTCGCCGTCGCACAGGCGCAGCAGCAGGGCGAAGAGCGGTCGGCCGTGCTCGCGCTGCAGCGCGGCCAGCTCGTGCTCGGCGGTCGTCGTCCCGTGGGTGATGGTGGTTCCGGCCGTCATGGCCGTATGGCATCGCAAGGGCCCGATTCGGGACAGAGCGCGGACCGGAGTGTGCGGCGGACGGTCGGACCCGTCGACGAACGGTGCGACGAACGGTCTGAACGGCGGATTCCTCATCCCGGCGGCCACTGGCCGATCCGACGACGGGTCAGTAGCGCCCCGGACTACGGCTACGGGACGACCGTCACCGGCCAGCGGCCCGCCTTCACCAGCCGGATCGCGACCGAGCCGATGATCCGGTGGCCCGCCTGTTCGGACGCTCCGACGACCACCGCGTCCGCCTTGAGATCGTCGGCGGCCTTCACCATCCCGGCGTACGGGTCCCCGCGGAAGGTGTGGAACTCCCAGCGGACGTCGAAGATCCCCTTGACCTGGTCGGTGCCCTCGCGGATCTGTGCGATGAGGTCCTCGGCGATCCGGTCCGTCGTCTCCGCCACGGGCGCCCCGAACGCGGTGCCCGCCGCCATCACCGGCTGGACGTACACCAGGGCGAGCAGCGCGTGCTGGCGCCGGGCCAGTCCCGCGGCGTAGGCGGCGGCGCGGAGGGAGGAGTCGGAGCCGTCGACGCCGACCACGATGACCTTCGGACCGTCCGTGCCCCGCTCGAACTGGTGCCCGGACCGGGGTGAGTGCTGCTCTTCCGTCACACCGCGAGGCTATCGGGCGCCCGGGGTCCGCAGGAGACGCGGGGGAGGGTCTGATCGGCGCGTACTGGTCCAGGCGGGTGCTTTCCTGCCGCCGCACCGGTGTCGATGCGGGGCGTCGGGACCGGACCGGGCGACTGATGAGTCATGACGAAGGATCAGTTGCTCACACGGCGCCGGGTGTTGATCGGCGGAGCCGCCGCCGTGGGAGCGGCCGGTACGGCCGCGCTGCTCACCGCGGGCCCGGACACCGCCCCGGCCGCCCGGCCCGCCGCCCCCGCCGCGGGCCCCCCGGCGCACCGCGCGCTCAAGCCCTCCGCATACCGCCTGGAGCCCCTCACCGGTTACGGCCCGCCGCCCGCCGCCGCGCACGGGCGCACCCTGGTCCGCCACGAGCCCCTGCTGCGGGTGTCCGGACGTGGCCGCACCATGGTGCTGACCTTCGACGACGGCCCTGACCCCCGCTACACCCCGGACATCCTGCGGACCCTGCGCGAGCACGACGTCCGCGCGATGTTCTTCGTGTGCGGGGAGATGGCGGTCCACAACAAGGACCTGCTCGCCGAGATGACCGAGGACGGGCATGTCGTCGGCAACCACACCTGGTCCCACCCGCTGCTCACCCGCCTGACGCGCGCCGAGATCCGCTCCCAGATGGAGCGCACCAGCGAGGTCGTCGAGGACGCCTGTGGCGAGGCGCCCGTCTGGTTCCGTGCCCCCTACGGCGCCTGGAACCGGGCCGCCTTCCAGATCGGCGCCGACCTCGGCATGGAGCCTCTCGCCTGGACGGTCGACACCCTCGACTGGATGGCCCCGGGCGCCGGCACCATCGTCGACCGGGTCGAGCGCGGCGCCGCCCCGGGCGTCGTGGTGCTCTCGCACGACGCGGGCGGCGACCGCTCGCAGAGCGTCCGGGCACTGCGCGACTATCTGCCGGAACTGCTGGATTCCGGGTACCACATCACCGTACCGACACGGCATTACACGTAACGGAATTCACGGAGTCACTGGAACCGGGCTTTCGCCCGCCCGGTCGGGGAACGCTCAGCGAACCTCGACCAGGCGGGCGAACACCACGACATTCCCGTTGTAGCCGTTCTGCTTGGAGAAACCGCCCCCGCAGGTGATGACCCGCAGTTCCGGGGTGTTTCTGCTGCCGTAGACACGGTCGCCGGGGAAGTTGTCCTTCTCGAAGACCTCGATGCCGTAGATCTCGAATACGGCCGTTTTCCCGTCCTGGCGCTGGACCTCGACGCGATGTCCCTTCTTGAGGGCCCCGAGTCCGTAGAACACGGCGGGGCCCTGTTGGTTGTCGACATGGCCGACGACCACCGCGGTGCCCTTCTCGCCGGGCGACACGGCACCGGTGAACCAGCCCGCCAGATTCGGGTCCTCCGCCGGCGGAGCGTCCACCCACCCGGCCGCGTCCAGACCCACCGGCAGCACCGGCGCGTCGACCTGGATCGCCGGGATCCGCACCCGGTCGACCACCGCGTACGGCAGTGCGGCCGGGGTGCTGGAGAAGGTGCCGCCCGGGAGGCGGCTGTCCGCTGCCGCCGCCGACGCGGGCTGCGGCGGGCCCACGTCGAACTCTCCCGAACCGTTCCGAATGAGAGCGAGGCCGGTCAGCAGAACAAGCGCTATCACGCCCCACGGAGCGCGCTTCTTCCGCCGCTCCTCCTCTTCCGCCAGCTCGGACGCAGACATTCGCCATCCCCTCTCGACCCGGCCGTCGCCGTGTCAATCGCGCATACGAGAACGCTAAGTGCCCGACGGGAAACCGGCGACGGGGCAGCAGCGAACGGGTGGCGCACGTGTCGGTCCTGACTTTTTCCCGACCCGTTCCCGACCTGTTCCTGACTCGTTCCTGAGCCATCCGGGTCGCGGGGAAAAGTATTTTTCTGACGGTCCGTGACCTGCGGCAATATCTGATTGTGTGGTCTTTGCTCGGCGTGTCCCCTCACCAGGACGGACCATTCCCGAAATGCGGCTGCGCGCACGGCATCTGAGGGTTCGTCTGGGAGGCGTTTTCTCGCCGATCGACCGGGGACGGGTCCCGGGGCGCCTTCCGCGGAGGTTCAACATGCGTACAACTCGTGCCCTGGTGGTGTCTGCCGCCACGGCTGCCGCGGTGGGGTTCGCCGCCCCGGCGGCCTCGGCCTGGGACCAGCCGACCAGCGTCACCGCCGCACCGAGCGTCATCGCTCCGGGCGGCCAGCTGGTCCTCACGGTCAACGGTTCCGCCTGCACCGTGAACGGCAGCACCGTCAGCTCCAACGCCTTCCCGGCGACCAAGCTCAAGTCGATGGGCGGCAGCACGGCGACGGCGACGGTGACCGTCAACTCGAACGCCACCGCGGGTTCGTACAGCGTCACCACCAACTGCGAGGGCCACTCCAAGACCTTCACCAGTGTCTTCACGGTCATCGGCGGTGTCCGGGGCGGTCTCGGTGGCAGCAGCTCCACCGGGGCCACCCCGACCGACATGGCGATCGGCGGCGGTCTGGTGGCCGCCGCGCTCGTCGGCGGTGGTGTGTTCTGGATGCGTCGCCGGTCCGAGAACCGGATCTGACGCTCACCCCTGCGGAGCGCGGACCGCACGTCGACAGCCCTTCGCCCCGGACCCTGACGGGTTCCGGGGCGAAGGGCTGTGCGGGTACCGACAGGTCGTCAGGCGTTGTCGCCGCCCGTGCCACGGCGGGAGAAGTGGTACGCCACCGCCAGCGACCCCGCGATGAGCGCCGCTCCGAGGCCGATCTCCTTGAGGTCGAAGCCGGCGACACTGCCGCCCTCACCCGCGTGCACACCCCGCTGGATCGGCACGGGGTAGTGCGTCGGGTTGCCGGAGTTGCCGCCGGCGATGGTGAGGTCGGTGTGGCCGTTCTCGCCGCCGCAGGTGAACGTCACCCGGTACGCGGCCCCCGGTTCGGCGTCCCAGTCGACCTTCGCCGTCGTCGACGACTGGCCCTTCGGGATGGTGACCGGATCGAAGACACCGGAGGACACCCGGGTGTCGTCGTTGCAGTTGTCCACGCGCAGGGTGACCTGTCCGCCCGCCGCGATCGTCGAGGGCACGACGCTGAAGCCGAACGACGTGACGCTGTTGTCCGTGACGGCCGCGTGGGCGGCGGGCGAGGCGAGGGTGAGGGCGGTGACGCCCAGCAGTGCGGCCGAAGCGACGCGTATCGCGCGCATGTGAGTCCTCCGGGTCCCCGAGGAGCAGCTGCGGACCTTTTCCGCTCGCGCCGTACCGTTCGCGCCAGAAATGCACCTCGATGACCGAAACGCTAGGAACACGTGTGCGTACGCGCGATCGGTGTCGTGCGAATGGGGCATGGACGTGGGCCGGTCAGGGGATCTCGTTGAGCGAGTCGGGGGACACGCGCGCGTGACGGGTGTCCCCCGTGGACGCGGCCGGTGAGGAACCGTCAGCCGGTCCCCACCTGTCCGCGACCGGTCATCCGTGGTGGACGGTCTAGCGGTCCGCGCCCGGAAAGAGCGTCAGGAACGGATCCGCCGTGGCGGTGATGCCACGGCTGTAGGGCGCGTCGAAGTCCCAGATGAGGAAGAGCAGGAAGGCGATCAGGGTGGAGAACAGCCCGGCGAGGATCAGCTCGCGGGGTGTGCGGCGGATCTGGAGGGCGAAGATCATCCCGACCGTGATCATGCCTCCCGCGATCAGGCCGAACCAGACGACGCCCGGCATGGTCGGCCCGGTCGAGTCGGCGCGGGCCGTACGGGCCTGGTCCGCCGTGGTCACCTGGTCCAGGAGCGGCTGGTAGGCCTGTGCCTGGAAGTCCGTCTTCGGCTCGTAGTCGGTGACGTCGGCGCGGATACGGTCCAGCAGCTGGTCGCCCCGCTCGGTCACCTTGCCGTTGTCGGACATCTCCTTCCACTCGGTCTTGACGACGTGTCCGACATAGGCGTTGACATCGTCCCGAATGCGGTCACGGACGTCGGGCGGATAGACCCGGACCCGCTCGGAGATCTCGTGCAGCGCGTGGGCCTCGGTCGACACATGGTCCTGGGCGACACCGCGCGCCTCCCAGACACCGGCGATGGCCAGGCCCAGCACGATGGCGTAGACCACGCCGATCCACATCGTCATGTACTCGATCACGTCCGGGGTGTCGGACGGATCCTCGTCCTCCGGGGCCCTGCGGTCCCGTACGAAGGTGATGAGGACGACGACCGCGATCGCAGCCGCGATCGCGACGGCGAGAACAAGCCATTCCGACAAGGGGATGCCTCCAAGGGGTCAGCGCGGACGCAGTGCGACGACGGCGATCAGTGCGGGCAGGGTGACGAGCATGGTGAACGAGACGAGCGACGGGCCGCCGCGGACGGTCCGTTTGCGGGCGGACACGTGGTACGGCGGATAACTCACCGTCGTCGGTGACGCCGTGGGACTAGGACTCGGGCTCGGCTTCGGCTTCGGGGTGCTCGTCGGTGTGTACGAGGGGGTGGGGGGCGGCGCCGGTGGTGGCGGCGGAGCCGGGGCGGGCGGAGCGGCCGGTGGTTTCGGCTCCGGTGCCGGTGTCGGCTTCTGCGGGGGAGTGGGTTTCGGGGTCGGGGTGGGCGTGGGACTCGGCTTCGGTGGTGGCGGCGGCTCCTTCGTGGGCGGGGGTGTCGGTGGGGGAGTCGGCGTCGGAGTGGGGGTCGGTGAAGGCGTGGGCGTCGGGGTGGGGCAGGGCGGTGGTGGTGTCGGGGTCGGGCACCAGGAGTCGGTGCCGACGATCACCGCCGTACCGTTTCCGGTGACGGCGACTCCACCGTTGCCCACGCCGACCGACCAGCCGTCCGAGGTGGCGGCCGGGACGCCGGTGTCGACCGTGACCGCGGCGCCGTTCCCGGTGACCGTCACCGCTGTGCCGCCGCCCTGGTCGGTGGAGACGGAGACGCAGGTCGTCGCGCCGGCCGTGCCGATCGGCACGCCGACGAGCAGCCAGGTCACTGCCAGCAGCGCCAACACCCGTATGGCGAGGGCGAATCGGGTCCGTGTGGGTCCATACACGACGAAGATCATGTGCGCTGGGCGCTCCCGCGTGCGCGGGAGCGCGAGGAGATTGCCCCGAACGAGTGACATATGTCGTGCCGCGGTTTGGATCACGCGTTCTAGATGGGGCCTGTGACCCGTCCTCGTGTACGAGGGGTGACGGATGACGGCGTGCAGGCAGTGACGGGTGAGGCCACAGGGATCGGAAAGAAATTTGTGCAGTGGTTGAACACAGTGACCATCCCCGCCCGTACCTAGGACCGTGCGGCGGCCCAGCAGGGCGTCGCAACACCCTAACGATTACGGGGAGTTTCAATTATGAAGACCTCCTGGCGGAGCGCCTCACTCGTAGCGTCAGCTGCGGCCGTGCTGGCGCTTACGACGGCGTGCGGTCAGGACAAGGCCACCGACACGAGCAGCCAGAATGTCGGTGCGGCGGCCCCCGCCGCCGGTGGCTACGGATCCACGGCCGGTACGAGCACGGCCGGTACGGGTACCGGCACTGGTTCCGACACCGGTACGGCGGCCGATGGAGATCAGGCCGCCGCGGGCGACAAGGCCGCTGCGGGCCAGCTGAACGTGGTCGCCAGCGCGGAGATCGGCAAGGTGCTGGCCAGCAGCTCCGGCCGTACGATCTACCGTTTCGACGCGGACACGGCCGAACCGCCGAAGTCCAACTGTGACGGCGACTGCGCCACCGCCTGGCCGCCGGTTCCGGCGGACGATGTCACGGCCGGTGCCGGTATCGATGCTGCGCTGCTCGGCGAGGTGACCCGCGCCGACGGCACCAAGCAGCTGACGGTCGGCGGCTGGCCCGCCTACTACTACGCCAAGGACACCGCGGCCGGTGACATCAAGGGCCAGGGTGTGGGCGGCAAGTGGTACGGCCTCGCTCCCGACGGCAAGAAGGCCACGCTGGCCTCGCTGCCCGGTCTGTCCACCCGCAACGACGCCAAGCTCGGCGAGATCGTCGTCGACAAGAACGGCATGACGGTCTACCGCTTCATCAAGGACGAGGCCTGGCCGAAGCCGGTCTCCGCCTGCGTCGGCGCCTGCCTGGAGAAGTGGCCGGTCGTCGCGCCGGTCGAGGTCAACGACACCAAGGGTGTCCAGAAGAAGGGCCTGATGAGCTTCACCCGGCCCGACAACGGCGCCAAGCAGATGACCGTCAACTGCTCGCCCATCTACACCTTCATCAACGACAAGGAGCCCGGCGACACCAACGGCCAGGGCGTCGGCGGCACTTGGTACGCCGTGGCACCCGACGGCAAGCTCGTCGGCGCGCCGAACGAGTAGTAACCGGTAGCGGGAGAAGCCGACTTCTCCGGGCCTGCTCCCTTCGTGCCGCACAGTCCGTGTGGTGTGAAGGGAGCAGGTCGCTTCGGCATGTCCGCGACTCCACTGCTCCGCGACTCCGCAATGCGCCGACAGGCAGGGCGATTTGCCGGTGAATCGTCCCCGACTCGCCGTATTTCAACAGGAGTCGGCGGCGACTGTTCGTAACCCTTGGGAACTTTTGGAATGCTCCGGATACGTTTCGGAGAGAGTTCGGCAGTGAGTTCGCGGTACGTCAATTCGGCACGTGCCGCAGGCAGTGACCGGGAACGGATGGTCAATTTCCGTTTCCGCTCGCTCCTTTGGCAGGCGATCAGTAACCTCAGCTCGAACACTGGAGCGCCAACGCCTGCCAACTCCTGGGAGAGAGATAGATGGAGCGTCCCGCCTGGGCCCCCCGGGGCATCGACATCTCGGTGCCGAGCGTCTCCCGGATCCACGACTTCTACCTGGGCGGTTCGCACAACTTCGAGGTCGACCGGGAAGCGGCCCGCCGGGCCATGGAGTTCCTGCCGGGACTTCCGAAGATGATGCAGGCGAACCGCGCGTTCATGCGCCGGGCCGTTCGATTCGCGGTCGCCGAGGGCATCACCCAGTTCCTCGACATCGGCTCCGGCATTCCCACCTTCGGCAGCGTCCACGAAGTGGTCCGGGCGGTCAGCCCGCAGGCGCGGGTGATGTACGTCGACCACGACCCGGTTGCCGTCGCACACAGCCAGGTGGTCCTGGCCGGCGACGAGCACGCGGACGTCCTCGCGGCCGATCTGCGCAAGCCCCGGGAGATCCTGGACAGCCCCCAGGTGCGGGGTCTGATCGACCAGAACCGGCCAGTGGCCCTGCTTCTCGTTGCCATACTGCACTTCGTGGAAGACATGGACGACCCGTACGCGGCGGTCGCCGAGCTGCGCGACGCGCTCGCGCCCGGCAGCCTGCTCGTCCTGTCGCATGCCTCGTACGAGGGAATCCCGCTGCCGCCGGAGCGGGCCGAGGGGGCGGTCGACGTATACAAGGACATTCGCAACCCGCTGGTCATGCGCTCGCGCGACTCGATCGCGCGGTTCTTCGAGGGGTACGACATGGTGGAACCGGGACTGGTGCCGATGCCGCGCTGGCGGCCGGAGACGGCACCGGAGGACGAGGACGCGTACGCCTTCTCCGGATTCGCCGGCGTGGGGCGTACGGCGTGACCGCGGAGCCGGACGGGCCCCAGGACAGACTGCGCCGGTTCGCGACCATCTGGAGCCGGTCGGTGTACCAGGTGACCTCCACGTCGCTCACCCGGCCGGAGTTCGAGGAGCAACTCCTGCCGCTCGCCGGGCGGTTGAGCGAGGCGCTGCGCGCCAGGACGTTCGACGCCGAGGAGGGCCGGGCGGTCGGCGCCGCGCTGGTCGCCGCGCACTGCACCGACCCCGAGGCGCTGAGCCGCTCGCTCGACTGCGTGGACGCCTATCTGGTGCTGTACTGCGGTGAGGACGGCCCGCAGGAGGACCTGCGCAACCGTGCGTCGAGGCTCCAGCACGCCATGGCCGCCGGATACGCCGGCGCGCTGCGCGAGCGGACGCTGGCCGAACAGGAGGCGATCGCGTGGGCCGCGCAGAGCGCGCGCAGCACGGTCGCCGAGGCGCTGCACGACAGTGAGGCCCGCTTCCGCGCGGTCTTCGAGGGCGCGGCCATAGGCATCGCCATCGCCGACCTCGACGGCAACATGCTCCAGTTCAACGGCGCGCTGCAACGCATGTTCGGCGGCTCGGAGCAGACCGTACGCAGCCGCAGGGTCACGGACTGGACCCACCCGGACGACGCCCCGCAGGTCTGGAAGCTCTACGAGGAACTCGTCCGCGGCGAGCGTGAGCACTACCACGTCGAGAAGGCGTTCTACCGCCCCGACGGAACGGTCCTGTGGACCAACCTCACGGTCTCCCTCCTCCGGGACGCCGACGGCCGGCCGCAGTACCAGCTGGCCCTGATGGAGGACACCACCGAACGCCGGCTCCTCAACCTCCGGCTGCGCTACGAGGCCACGCACGACGCGCTCACCGGGCTGCCCAACCGCACGCTGTTCTTCGAACGCCTGGAGAAGGCGGTGACGGCGGGCGAGGGCCAGCGCTTCGGCCTGTGCTATCTCGACCTCGACGGCTTCAAGACCATCAACGACAGCCTCGGCCACGCGGCCGGCGACCGGCTGCTCGTCGAGGTCGCCGACCGGCTCCAGTCCTGTGCGACCGCGCCGGGCGAGATGGTGGCCCGGCTGGGCGGCGACGAGTTCGTGGCGCTGACCACCGGCCCCGACACCGAGGCCGAGGTCGACGAACTCGCCGCCCGCATCATGCACGCGCTGATCGCCCCGGTCAGCGTCGACGGCCGCGAGCTGACCGTGCGCGGCAGCATCGGCATCGTCGAGGGCCCGGCAGGTGAGCGCGGCCCGGCGGAGGTACTCCGAAGCGCCGACATCACCATGTACCGGGCCAAGTCGGCGGGCGGCAACCGCTTCGAACTGGCGGACCCCGAGGCCGACTTGAAGGCGATCACCCGCCACGGCCTGACCACCGCGTTGCCGGCGGCCCTGGACCGGAGCGAGTTCTTCATCGAGTACCAGCCCCTGGTCAACCTCGGTGACGGCAGCGTCCGTGGCGCCGAGGCCCTGGTGCGCTGGCTGCATCCGCAGCACGGCGTCCTCGGCCCCGACCGCTTCATCCCGCTCGCCGAACACACCGGCCTGATCGTCCCGCTCGGCCGCTGGGTCCTGGAACAGTCGGTGCGCCAGGCCCGCGACTGGCAGGAACGGTACGGAGGCCACCCGGCAGGCGGCCCCCTCCGAATCAACGTCAACCTCTCCCCCTGCCAGCTCACCCACCCCGGCCTCGTCCAGGACACGGTGGACATCCTGGAACGCGCGGGCCTGGAACCCGAGGTGCTGTGCCTGGAGGTGACGGAGTCGGCGCTGATCGGCGCCGACGACGACCTCCTCAAGCCCCTGCGCCGCCTCGCCGAGATGGGAGTCGACATCGCCCTGGACGACTTCGGCACCGGCTACTCGAACCTCGCCAACCTGCGCCGCCTCCCGGTGAGCATCCTCAAGCTGGACCGCTCCTTCACCCAGGGCATGCAGCAGTTCCCGGCGGACCCCGTCGACCTGAAGATCGTCGAGGGAATCGTCTCCCTGGCCCACAGCCTGAACCTCGCGGTCACAGTCGAGGGAGTGGAGACGGGCGCCCAGGCCGAACAACTCCGCATACTCGGCTGCGACACCGCCCAGGGCTGGTACTACGCCCGCCCGGGCCCTCCGGAACGCCTGCACGACCTGGCCCTGGTGGACGCGACGGGGTGAGACCTTCGACCCAGGAATCAGCTGACGTGGAAGAGGCCATCAAGGGCGAACTGCTCCTGATGGACCCCGCCTTCCGCGCCTCCGGCGAGGCCGCCCACCTGATCGACCCCGAGTTCGTGGAGGTCGGCGCCTCCGGCCGCCGCTACACGTACTCGGAGACGATCGCCGAACTGCCCACCAAGCCGGGCAGTTCGGCGGACGGCCCACGCTACGAGCCGTCAACGATCACGGGCGTCCTACTGGCCCCCAACCTGGTCCACCTCACCTTCGAAACGGACTTCAACGGCAACCGGGCCCGCCGAACCTCCCTGTGGCGCAAACAGGACGAGGAGACGGGCTGGCGCATGTACTACCACCAGGGCACCCCGGTCCCACCAGATCAAGCCTGAGCAGAGGCGCCCCTTAGGGGCGCGGGGAACTGCGCGACCAGCCACGTACTACCTGAACGCGCCCCACAACCCCGCGCCCCCTCCCCGCAGCGCAGACAACGCATCGCATCGCTACCGCTCAAACAACATCCGCTGCAACTCCCGAGCCGCCCGAGGCGGAGCCACATCGCTCCGATGGGCGAGCGCGATCGCCCTGAACAACCCCGGCCGAGCCAACGGAGTTACCCGTAGCCCACGCCCCGACCGGCTGGCCACCATGCGGGGCACGACGGCCACGCCCAACCCCGCCCGCACAAACCCCAGCACCGCGTCCATCTCCCCGCCCTCCACCGCGAACTCCGGCTCGAACCCCGCGGAGCGACATGCGGTCACGGTCAGTTCACGCAGGTCGTAGCCGTGCCGGAACATCACCAGACGCTCGCCCTCCAGGTCGGCGATGCGGACGGTCCGCCGGCCCTGGCCGGGTGCGGGCGCCTCCGGGGACGACACCACCACCAGGTCCTCGCGCAGAACCTCCAGTGTCGTCAGCGCCGGGGACGGTGACGGCAGCGGGAGGACGACCAGGGCCAGATCGAGGGCGCCGCGTGCCAGCTGCCGTACGAGATCGTGCGAACCGCCCTCCTCGATCAGCAGCCGGATACCGGGATAGCGGTCGTGGAAGGCGCGCAGCACCTCCGGCAGCAGCCCCGTGCACAGGCTCGGGGTCGCGCCCAGCCGGATCCGGCCCGCCCGGAGCTGGACCAGTTCCTGCACCTCGTGCCGGGCCGTGTCCGCGTCGGCCAGGATGCGCCGGGCCAGCGGAAGGAGCGCCTCGCCGGCATCCGTGAGCGTGATGTTGCCGCGCGCACGCAGGAACAGTTCGGCCCCCAACTCCCGCTCCAGCGCCTTGATCTGCTGGGACAGCGACGGCTGTGCGACATGGACGAGATCCGCGGCGCGGGTGAAGTGCCGGGTCTCGGCGACCGCCACGAAGTACTGGAGCTGCTGGAACTGCATGTGGCCCAGGGTACTGCTTGCATAGGCTGTGACTATGGAAACGAGCCGTACCATGTCTTGGACCGATCGGGGTCCCGCCGCCTAGCGTCTTGAACCATGGCTCTGGCAACGCGGACGGACCGACGGCCGTCGATGGCGCGCACCGTGTGGGACTCGTCCGTCGGCAAGAAGACCGTGATGGCCGTCAGCGGCCTGATCATGCTGCTGTATCTCGTCGTCCACATGATCGGAAACCTGAAGATCTTCTTCGGGCCCGGCGAGTTCAACCACTACGCCCACTGGCTGCGCACGGTCGGCGAGCCCTTCATGCACTACGAGTGGACGCTCTGGCTCATCCGGATCGTGCTCGTGGTCGCCGTCGTCGCCCACGCCACCTCCGCCTACCAGCTCAGCCGCCGTGACATCCGGGCCCGGCCGAGCAAGTACGTGCACAAGAAGGCGCGGGCCAGCTACGCGACGCGCACCATGCGCTGGGGCGGGATCATCCTCGGCCTCTTCATCGTCTGGCACATCCTCGACCTGACCACCGGCACCGTGCACTCGGGCGGCTTCCAGGAAGGTCACCCCTACCAGAACGTCGTCGACACCTTCTCCACCTGGTACGGCAACGTCATCTACATCGTCGCGATGCTCGCCCTCGGCCTGCACATCCGGCATGGCTTCTGGAGCGCCGCCCAGACCCTCGGCGTCGGCACCCGCACCCGCGACCGCGCCCTCAAGACCGTCGCCAACGTCCTCGCGCTGCTGCTCACGGCCGGTTTCCTCGCCGTACCCGTGGGCGTCATGACCGGAGTGGTGAGCTGAAATGACCTACACCGAATACGTCACCGGCGAGCCCCTCGTCGACCACAAGGCACCCGCCGGCCCCGTCAACGAGCGCTGGGACACGCGCCGTTTCGAGGCCAAGCTGGTCAACCCCGCCAACCGGCGCAAGCACACCGTCATCGTCGTAGGGACCGGGCTGGCGGGTGGTTCCGCCGGGGCCACGCTCGCCGAACAGGGCTACCACGTCGTCCAGTTCTGTTACCAGGACTCCCCGCGCCGCGCCCACTCGATCGCCGCCCAGGGCGGGATCAACGCGGCGAAGAACTACCGCAACGACGGCGACTCCGTCCACCGGTTGTTCTACGACACCGTCAAGGGCGGCGACTTCCGCGCCCGCGAGTCCAACGTCCACCGGCTGGCGCAGATCTCCGTCGAGATCATCGACCAGTGCGTCGCCCAGGGCGTGCCCTTCGCGCGCGAGTACGGCGGTCTGCTCGACACCCGCTCCTTCGGCGGCGTCCAGGTCTCGCGGACCTTCTACGCCCGCGGCCAGACGGGCCAGCAACTGCTGCTCGGTGCCTACCAGGCGCTGAGCAGGCAGATCGCCGTCGGGAACATCGAGATGCACGCGCGCACCGAGATGCTCGACCTGATCGTCGTGGACGGGCGGGCCCGGGGGATCGTCGCCCGTGACCTGATCACCGGGGAGATCTCCAGCCACTTCGCGGACGCCGTCGTACTGGCGAGTGGCGGCTACGGCAACGTCTTCTACCTCTCCACGAACGCCATGAACTCCAACGCCACCGCCGTCTGGCGGGCCCACCGGCGCGGCGCCCACTTCGCCAACCCCTGCTTCACCCAGATCCATCCGACCTGCATCCCGCGCACCGGCGACCACCAGTCCAAGCTCACCCTGATGAGCGAGTCACTGCGCAACGACGGCCGGATCTGGGTACCGAAGGCCAAGGGGGACCGGCGGCCCGCCAACGAGATCCCCGAGGACGAGCGCGACTACTACCTGGAGCGGATCTACCCCTCCTTCGGCAACCTGGTGCCGCGTGACATCGCCTCCCGCGCCGCCAAGAACGTGTGCGACGAGGGGCGCGGCGTCGGACCCGGCGGGCAGGGCGTCTACCTCGACTTCGCCGACGCCGTCCGGCGGATGGGACGTAAGGCCGTCGAGGAGAAGTACGGCAACCTCTTCGACATGTACGCGCGGATCACCGCCGAGGACCCGTACACGGTCCCCATGCGGATCTATCCCGCCGTGCACTACACGATGGGCGGTCTCTGGGTCGACTACGACCTCCAGACCACCGTCCCCGGCCTGTTCGCGATCGGCGAGGCCAACTTCTCCGACCACGGCGCCAACCGGCTCGGCGCCTCCGCGTTGATGCAGGGCCTCGCCGACGGCTACTTCGTCCTCCCGGCCACCATCAACGACTACCTGGCACGCCACCCCGGCCAGGATCCCGTCGACGTCCAACACCCTGTCGTACAGGAGGTGTTGGCGGAGACCGAGGACCGCCTGAACCTCCTCCTCTCCGTCGACGGCGACCGCACCCCCGACTCCTTCCACCGTGAACTCGGCGAACTGATGTGGGAGTTCTGCGGAATGGCCCGCAGCGACAGCGGCCTGCGCAAGGCCCTCGAACGCATCCCGCAGATCCGCGAGGAGTTCTGGCGGCGGATCAAAGTCCCTGGCACCGGCGAGGAGTTCAACCAGTCGCTGGAGAAGGCGAACCGCATCGTCGACTACCTCGAACTGGCCGAGCTGATGTGCCTCGACGCCCTGCACCGCGCCGAGTCCTGCGGCGGCCACTTCCGCGAGGAGTCCCAGACCCCGGACGGCGAGGCGGAGCGCAGGGACGACGAGTTCTCGTACGCCGCCGCCTGGGAGTTCACGGGGACGGGCGAGGCCCCGACCCTGCACAAGGAAGACCTCGTCTTCGAGTACGTCCATCCCACCCAGCGGAGCTACGCATGAAGCTCACCCTGCGCGTCTGGCGGCAGCGCGACGCCGACGCCGACGGCGCCATGTCCACGTACGAGGTGGACGGCATCTCGGCCGACATGTCCTTCCTGGAGATGCTCGACACCCTCAACGAGGAACTCATCCTCAAGGGCGAGGACCCCGTCGCCTTCGACCACGACTGCCGCGAGGGCATCTGCGGCGCCTGCTCGCTCGTCATCAACGGCGACGCGCACGGGCCCGAGCGCACCACCACCTGCCAGCTCCACATGCGGTCCTTCGAGGACGGCGACACCATCGACGTCGAGCCGTGGCGTGCCGCGGCGTTCCCCGTCGTCAAGGATCTCGTCGTCGACCGGTCCGCCTTCGACCGGATCATCCAGGCCGGCGGCTACGTCACCGCCCCGACCGGCGCCGCCCCCGAGGCCCACGCCACCCCCGTACCGAAACCGGACGCCGACTTCGCCTTCGAGCACGCCGAGTGCATCGGCTGCGGGGCCTGCGTGGCCGCCTGCCCGAACGGCGCGGCGATGCTCTTCACCTCCGCCAAGGTCAACCACCTGAACGTCCTGCCGCAGGGCGCGCCCGAGCGCGAGACGCGGGTCCTCGACATGGTCGCGCAGATGGACGAGGAGGGGTTCGGTGGGTGCACGCTGGCCGGCGAGTGCGCCACCGCCTGTCCGAAGGGCATCCCGCTCGTCTCCATCACCGGGATGAACAAGGAGTGGCTGCGAGCTGCTCGGGGAGTGGCAAAGCGATAGTCCCGTTGTCGGGTGCGCGTCCGTCGTGGCTGGTCGCGCCCACCCGGCGGAGCCGTAAATGTCACAGCCCCGCGCCCCTTTGGGGCGCTTCAGTGACCGTTCGCCGACAAGGTGCGGACGGGCGGGACCGGTAGTGGTGCTCATTGCCGGTCCCGCCAGGCACCCCTGGCATTCAACAAGCTCACACCCGCACTCTCTTCGAGGGTCACGCGCCGGACAGCCGCGGTCGGAAGAACTGATGCGGCCGGACGTAACGGGACCGGCCAGCTCGCCGCCTCGCCGTCCCCGGCCCGTGACCAGGAGAGAGCCATGACCGGCGTTTCCACCATCGAACGTCCCCCGCTCCCCGCCGCACCCACCCGCTACACCGTCACCCTCGCCCGCGACGAGGACGACGTACGAGCCGCGCAGCGCCTCCGACACGACGTCTTCGCCGGTGAACTCGGCGCCCTGCTGTCCTCCCCGCAGCCCGGCCTCGACATCGACCCCTTCGACGCCTACTGCGACCACCTGCTGGTCAGCGACACCGTCACCGGCCAGGTCGTCGGCACCTACCGGCTGCTGCCCCCGGAGCGGGCCGCGATCGCCGGACGCCTGTACTCCGAGGGCGAGTTCGACCTCTCCCCGCTCGACGCGATCCGCCCCGGCCTCGTCGAGGTCGGCCGCTCCTGCGTCCACCCCGACCACCGCGACGGCACCGTCATCGGCCTCATCTGGGCCGGGATCGCCCGCTACATGGTCGACCGCGGCCACGACTGGCTGGCCGGCTGCTGCTCCATCCCGCTGTCCGACGGCGGCACCCTCGCCGCCGGCACCTGGGACCGCGTCCGCGACCGGCACCTGGCCCCGGAGGAGTTCCGGGTACGCCCGCTGCTGCCCTGGTCCGCCGAGGGCGTGACCCGTCCCGACGGCCGCACCGAACTGCCCCCGCTGCTGCGCGGCTACGTCCGCCTCGGCGCCTGGGTCTGCGGGGAGCCCGCCCACGACCCCGACTTCGGGGTCGCCGACCTGTACGTGCTGCTGTCGATGCGCCGGATCAACCAGCGCTATCTGCGGCACTTCCTCTCCCTCGTCCCGGCCTGATGAGCGTCTGGCTGCCCAGCGCGCCCTGCACCCCGAGAGCGTGCGTGGAGACGAAGGGTGCCACGACGGCCCCACCCCTGGCCGTCCTGCGACTGATGGCCGTCCTGGTCGTCCTGCTCGCCGGCATCACGCTGTGCCCGCTCGGCAGGAGGATCCCTGCCGGGTGGGTACGGCTCTGGGTCCGTGTCATCGTGCGGGCGGCGGGGGTCCGGCTGCGGATGACCGGCCCCGCGGCTCCCACCGGGGGTCTTCTGCTGGTCGCCAACCACATCTCGTGGCTGGACATACCGCTGCTGGCCGCCGTACGGCCCGCCAGGATGCTGGCCAAGGCCGAGATACGGGGGTGGCCGGTGGCGGGCGCGCTGACCGCGACCAGCGGGGCGTTGTTCATCGAGCGGGACCGGCTGCGGGCGTTGCCGCAGACGGTCGGGAAGATCGCGGAGGCGCTGCGCGAGGGGACGGCTGTTGTTGCCTTTCCCGAGGGCAGTACCTGGTGCGGGAAGGCTCAGGGGCACTTCCGCCGGGCCGTGTTCCAGGCGGCGCTGGATGCGGGGGTGCCTGTTCAGCCGGTGCATTTGCATTACCGGGTTGCCGGGGGAGCGGCGAGTACTGCGCCTGCGTTTGTCGGTGAGGACTCTTTGCTTACGTCGGTCTGGCGGGTGGTGTCGGCGCGGGGGCTGGTGGCGGAGGTGGAGGTTCGGGATGTGATTGCGCCGGGTAGTTGTGTGGATCGGCGTGCGCTGGCGCGTGCGGCGCAGCCGTCGGTGGTGGGGGTGCATTAGCCGTCGTGGGCGGGTGCGGGTTCGTTGTGGCTGGTCGCGCAGTTCCCCGCGCCCCTGAAAGGAGGGCGGCTGCGCCGCCTCTCCTTTCAGGCCCTCAGCAGGTCGGCCAGTTTGCTGTAGGAGTCCAGTAGGGCCGTTCGGTCGTACGTGCTGGTCGTGACCAGGACCTCCTGTGCGGCCGTTTCCTTCAGGACGGTCTCCAACTCGTGGGCCACCTCGTCCGGTGTGCCGACGAGGTGGCCCACGAGCCCGGACTCGTAGAAGCCGCGCTCCTTCGTCGTCATCTTGCGGGACTCGACCCGTTCGGCGGGCGGGAGCGGTGGGAAGGTGCCGTGGGTGCGGGAGTACGCCATCGACCAGGCCTCGGGGATCAGGAGCCGTCGGGCCTCCTCCTGCGTTGCGGCCACCGCTACCGTCCCCGAGATCACCACGTACGGCTCGCTCGCCCAGGGCGACGGTCGGAACGCGGCACGGTACGTGTCGATGCCGCGCAGCATCCGGTCGCGGGAGCGCAGGTCGCCGATCACCATGGGCAGGCCCGCCCGGGCGGCGATCGTGGCGCCCTCGCCCATCGCGAGCACGAAGGGTGGGACGGTGAGGCCCTCGGCGGGGCGGGCACGCACCCCCGTCGGGGACGTGCCGGCGAACCAACCGAGCAGTTCGTCGAGCTGGGCCGCGAAGTCCTCGGCCATGTCCTTGTCGCGGCCCAGGGCTCTGCGTACGCCGTCGGTGAAGCCGACCGAGCGGCCCAGGCCCATGTCGATCCGGCCCGGGAACAGGGACTCCAGTACCCCGAACTGCTCGGCCACGACCAGGGGTTGGTGGTTGGGGAGCATCACTCCGCCCGTGCCTACCCGGATGGTGCGTGTCGCTGCTGCCACCGCCGCGGCCAGTACCGTCGGCGCGGAACCGGCGACACCGGGTACGCCGTGGTGCTCGGAGACCCAGAACCGGTGGAAGCCCAGCCGTTCCGCCTCCCGGGCCAGCGCGACCGTGTCCCGCAGGGCCTCGGAGTCCGGGTGGCCCTCCCGGGTGCGGGACCGGTCCAGCACGGAGAAGCGGGTCGCCGACAGGATCGACCCCGCGGCGGGGCGTGGTGCTGGGTTCGGCATGGCTGCTCCGGACATCCTCGGCTGTGTCCGTGTCAGCGATCTTCCGGCCGCCTCTATTCCTCGCGGCCCGCCGGGGACGTGTGGAAGGGTGCTGTACATGTCGACTACACCGGACGGACGTCCCATACCTCCCGCGCACGCCGACGAACGCGCCATGCTGAGTGCCTGGCTCGACTTCCACCGGGCCACCCTCGCCCTCAAGTGCCAGGGCCTCGACGACCGGCAGTTACGCCTCACCTCGGCGGCACCCTCGGAGCTGACCCTGCTCGGGCTCGTCCAGCACCTGGCCGAGGTCGAACGGAACTGGTTCCAGCGGGTGTTCGGGGGCCTCGACATGCCCCTCCTCTATCCTGAGGGCAAGGGCGACGGTTACACCCTCGTCCCTGAACGTGGTCTCGACGAGGCGTTCGCCGTCTGGCGGGCGGAGATCGGGCGGAGCCGTGAACTTGTTGCCGCCGCAGCCTCGTTGGACGACTCCGGGCGCCTCTCGGAGGCGGAGGCGGCCCAGGTCGGTGGCCAGGGGATCTCGCTGCGGTGGATCATGGTGCACATGATCGAGGAGTACGCCCGCCACAACGGCCACGCCGACCTCCTGCGCGAACTCGTCGACGGGACCTCGGGAGCCTGAGCCCGACCAAAGGTTCAACACCTTCAACCAGCAAGGGGATTTCACGTGTCTGCGCCACGCCTGCGGGCGACTCCGCTGCCGGGTATCGGGGTTCAGTACGACCTTGTCACGCGTGAGCACCGGCATCTGTCGGTCGTGGCCCACCGTGACGGCGGCCGTACCGTGAACCTGTACCAGGCCGACGATCCGGACTCGTGCGCCCAGTCGCTGCGGCTGACCGCGCCCGAGGCCGCCTCGCTGATCGACGCCCTGAGCCCCTCCCACCACAGCTCCAGTCTGCTGTCCACCACTCCGTTGGGGCTGGTGGCGGAGCGCGTGGAGGTGGCCGCCGGGTCGCGCTGGAACGGACGGGTGCTCGGGGAGACCCGGATGCGGACGGAGACCGGCGCGTCCGTGGTCGCGGTGCTGCGGCGGGCCGAGGCGATCCCCTCCCCGACGCCGCACTTCCGGCTGGCCGGCGGGGACGTGATCATCGTGATCGGTACCCGCGAGGGCGTCGACGCGGCTGCGGCGATACTCGGACGGGAGTGACATCGCCATGCACTCCCAGGTCCTGCTGATCGAGTTCGGCTCCATCATCCTCGCGCTCGGGCTGCTCGGCCGGATGGCCGCCAGGCTGAGCTTCTCCCCGATACCCCTCTATCTGCTCGCCGGTCTCGCCTTCGGCGAAGGCGGGCTGCTGCCGCTCGGCGCGAGCGAGGAGTTCATCGCCACCGGCGCCGAAATCGGCGTCATACTCCTGCTGTTGATGCTCGGCCTCGAGTACACGGCCACCGATCTCGTCTCCAACCTCAAGTCCCACTACCCGGCAGGGCTGGTGGACTTCACCCTGAACGCGCTGCCCGGCGCCGCCGCCGCACTGCTGCTCGGCTGGGGCCCGGTCGCCGCCGTCGTGCTCGCCGGGGTCACCTGGATCTCGTCCTCCGGAGTCATCGCGAAGGTGCTGGGCGACCTGGGCCGGGTCGGCAACCGGGAGACCCCGGTCATCCTCAGCATCCTGGTCCTGGAGGACCTGGCGATGGCGGTCTATCTGCCCATCGTCACCGCGCTGGTGGCCGGCGTCTCGCTCGCCGCCGGCAGCGTCACCCTGGCGATCGCGCTCGGGGCCGCCGGACTGGTGCTGTTCGTGGCCGTCCGCTTCGGCCGGGTCATCTCCCGCTTCGTCTCCAGCGACGACCCCGAGAAACTGCTGCTGGTCGTCCTCGGTCTGACCATCCTCGTCGCGGGCATCGCCCAGCAGCTCCAAGTCTCCGCAGCCGTAGGGGCGTTCCTCGTCGGGATCGCGCTGTCGGGGGAGGTCGCCGAGGGGGCGCACACCCTGCTCAGTCCGCTCAGGGACCTGTTCGCGGCCATCTTCTTCGTCTTCTTCGGGCTGCACACCGACCCGGCGAGCATCCCGCCCGTTCTGCTGCCCGCCCTCGGCCTGGCCGCCGTCACGGCGCTGACGAAGATCGCCACCGGCTACTGGGCGGCCCGGCGCGCCGGAATCTCGGTCAAGGGCCGCTGGCGCGCGGGCGGCGCGTTGGTCGCGCGCGGTGAGTTCTCCATCGTCATCGCGGGCCTCGCGGTCACCGCCGGCGTCGAGTCCGACCTCGGTCCGCTGGCGACGGCGTACGTCCTGATCCTGGTCGTCGCGGGCCCGCTCACCGCGCGCTGGACCGAGCCCCTGGCCGCCCGCCTCGGCGCGTGGCGAGCCCGGCGCGCCCGCCCCGCGACCCCGGCCGAGGCGCCCACGGACGAGACGGTGCAGCCCACGACCGTCGGCGACTGACAGGCCCCGTACGAAGCCACCCACGCCGGGATTGCGCCCGGCGGTGGGTGGCTTCGGCATGTCCGGCTTCGTTGCTGTTTGCCGCAACTGCCGTGTCTCCTCAGGGGATTGACGTTCCCTTTGCTTCCCGTTGACATTCCTCCTGGCTTGAAGTTAGGTATGCCTTACCTAACAGTCAGTCGAGAAGGGTGCCCCTCCGATCATGAGATCTCCGCTGTCCGCACGTACCGCCGCCCGTGCCGGTCTCGCCGTCGTCGCATCCACCGCGCTGACCCTGGGGCTCGCGACCTCGGCGTCCGCCGCGACCTCGACCCGTAGCGTCGTCGACGGCACGACCACCTACAACCTGTCGCTCACGGCGCCCGACACCGCCGCCGCGACGGGCCAGGTCATCACCGTCACGGGCAGCGGCTACAACACCGGTCAGGGCATCTACGTCAGCCTGTGCGTGGTGGACGGCGCCCAGGGTGCCACCAAGCCGACCCCCTGCCTCGGCGGTCAGGACGAGAGCGGCACGACCGGTGCCTCGCACTGGGTCAACAACACCTTCGGCGGCCTGTTCGCCAACAGCTCCACGTTCGGCACCGGCGGCACCTTCAGCGTGCAGATCTTCGTCAAGGCCACCCTCGACGACGGCCAGGTCTGCGGCGAGGACGTCACCTGTGCCGTCGTCACCCGCGCCGACCACTTCGACACCAACGACCGCAAGTACGACGTCCACGCCCCGATCACCTTCCAGTAGTCGTTGCCGTTGCCTGTACGGAGCCCGGCCGGTCGATACCCGGCCGGGCCTAGGGCCTGTCCGGCGGCTCATGCCGGACACGCGGGTCTTGGCACGCCGATCTGCGGCGTTGTCGTGGTTGCCGACTCCCCCACGCTCGACTGCGCTCGCGCGGGGGGACCCCCACCGCGTCGACGCCCTCCTCCGCCTTGCAGCTCGACGCACCAAGACCCGCTCACGTACGTCGACAAGGCGCCGTCGCCTTCCTCCAGCCTGATCCGCCGGACAGGCCCAGCCCGTGGCTCACTACCGAGGACCCCATGACTCATTCACGCCGCAGACTCTGGGCGGCGGCCTCGCTGTCCGCCGCCTCCGCCCTCTCGCTCGCCACCCTCGGCGCCGGTTCCGGTGCCCAGGCCGCCGACACGCCGAAAACCGCCCTCGGCAAAGAGGGCCAGCGGCTCACCGTCTCCGCGTCCGCCGGTCTCGCCCCCGACGGCGAGACCCTCCAGGTCACCGGCGCGGGATACGACCAGACCAAGGGCATCTACGTCGCCCTCTGCAAGGACAACGGCGACAACCGCGTCCCCAGCCCCTGCCTGGGCGGTGCCGACACCTCCGGCGACGGCGCGGCCTCCCGCTGGATCGTGCCCAAGGGCGACACCTACGAGGGCGACCTCGCCGTGGCGTACGGCGACGGCGGCACCTTCGACGTCACCCTCGACATCAAGGCCGCGGGCGACGGCCTCGACTGCGCCCAGGTGTCCTGCGCGATCGTCACCCGCGTCGACCACCGGGGCAGCGGCGACCGCTCCCAGGACGTACGCGTCCCCGTCACCTTCACCGGCCAGGAGCCCGGCGACGGCGGTGAGGGTGTCGACGTACCCGCCGGGACCGTCAGCTACCGGCAGGCGGCCGAGTTCACCACCACCGGCAAGCCGCTCGACGTGCTCCTGCACCCCGACTCCGGGAAGCTGTACGTCGGTTCGGACAACCTCGCCGACACGGCCGACGTCGACGAGCGCGGCCTGTACGTCCTCGACCCCGCCGACGGCACCGTCCGCAGCCACATCAGCCAGGCCCCCGGCACCAACGGCGTCCTGCGCATCGCCGCAGCCGCACAGATCGCCGCCGCGCTCCCCGGGGACGGCGTCCTCTACCGCTACCCCCTGCGCGGCATCGGCACCGCGAAGGACGGCGACGCGAGCGCGAAGGGCGTCTGGCTGACCGGCGCGACCATCACCGACCTCGGCCCCGGCACCGCCGCCGACACCGTGCTGGTCGCCCAGGGCGCCACCCTCTCCGAGCTGGAGACGGCCACCGGCGCGGTCCGCCGCACCCTGACCCTGGACGGCGGACGCCGGATCGCCGTCGACTCCGTCCGGGCCGCCGTCTGGTCCGCGGGCTCCTCCGCCGGACAGCTGCGCCGTGTCGACACCGGCACCTTCACCGTGACGGCCACCGCCGAACTCCCGGACGCGGCCATCGGGTTCGTCGAGACCGACCCCGCCACCGGCAACGTCTGGGTGGGCGTGGGCAGTTCGGTGCTCGTCTTCGACCAGGACGCGAAACTCCTCGCGACCGTCGAGGGCACCGACGAGGCCGCGGCAGCCGCGTTCGACGCGTCGACGGGGCGGGTCTTCGTCGTCCGGCAGGACAACGGCGACACCGGCAGCGGCGGCGACAACAACGGTTCGCTCGCCGTGTACGACACGACCACGTTCAAGGCCGCCGTCGAGGCCGTCCCGCTGCCGGGCAACCACTCCCAGCTGGGCTCGGCAGCGATCACCGTCGCCGCCGACGGCAGGACGGTCTACGTGACCAGCCCCGCCGAGGGCAAGGTGGTCAAGCTCGACCGGTTCGTCTCGCCGAAGGTCGTCCAGGCGCCGACGGACCAGACGGTCACGGTCGGCGACACGGTCACCCTCATCGCCCAGGCGGAGGGCACCCCGGAACCGACCGTGCGCTGGCAGGTCAGCACGGACGGGGCACAGACCTGGCAGGACCTGCCGGACGCGACCGCGAACACGTACGCCTTCACCGCCGAGACCGGCCACGACGGCCACCGCTACCGCGCCGAGTTCGCCAACACGGCCGGCACCACCCGCACCACGCCCGTCACCCTCACCGTCACCGCCGAGTCGACCACCGGAGGCGACACGGGTGGCGACGGCGGCACGACCGGCGGAACCGACGGGGGCACCACCGGCGGCAGCACCAACGGCGGTACGACGGGCGGCAGTTCGACCGGAGGGAGCACGACCGGGGGCGGCACCACGGGCGGCACCGACACCACCGGCGGCTCGGGCTCCACCACCGGCGGCACCACGGCCACCGGCGGCACCACGGCCACCGGCGGCACCGGCGGCAGCCTCGCCTCCACCGGCGTCGGCGTCATCGGGATGGCCTCGGCCGCCGCCGCGCTCACGGCGGCCGGCTGGTTCGCGTACCGCAGTGGTCAGCGGAAGGGGACCGACGGGCTCAGCCCCCACACCGGAGCAGACTGAACCGGAACGACTCCATGCCTCAGGACTCCTGCGGCGGCACCGCCCGCACCAGCCCCGACTGGTAGGCGATGACGACCAGTTGGGCCCGGTCGCGGGCGCCCAGCTTCGTCATCGCGCGGTGCACATGGGTACGGACGGTCAGCGGGCTGACGTACAGCTTCTCCGCGATCTCGTCGTTCGAGCCGCCCTCGGCCGCCAGGCACATCACCTCCCGTTCGCGGGTGGTGAGCGCCGCGAGCCCCTCCGGGGTCGCCAACTGGGTGCCCGGAGCGGGGGAGTTGAGGAAGCGGGTGATGAGGGTGCGGGTGGCGTTGGGGGAGAGGAGGGAGTCACCGGCGGCCACCGTACGGATGCCGGCGAGCAGTGCCTCGGCCGTCACGTCCTTGCCGAGGAAGCCGCTCGCGCCGGCCCGCAGCGCCTGGGCCACGTACTCGTCCGTCTCGAACGTCGTCAGGATCAGCACGCGCGTCGCGGACAGCTCGGGGTCGGCGCAGATCGCGGAGGTGGCGGCCAGACCGTCGGTGCCCGGCATCCGGATGTCCATCAGGACCAGGTCGGGGTGGTGGACGCGGGTCAGCTCGACCGCCTCCCGGCCGTCGATGGCCTCGCCGACCACCGTCATGTCGGTCTCGGAGTCGATCAGGATCCGGAACGTCGCCCGCAGCAGGGCCTGGTCGTCGGCGAGCAGGACGCGAATCGTCATGGGGTGCGCTCTTCTTCTTCGGAGGGCTGGGGGTAGAGGGGCAGCGCGGTGGAGACCTCGTAACCGCCCTCGGGGCGGTGTCCTGCCTCCAGGTTGCCGCCGACGGACTGGGCGCGCTCCCGCATCCCGATGAGACCGAAACCGCGCGCGGGCGTGGCCGGGGCGGGACCCGCGGGGACCGTGACGGCGGTGGCGTTGTTGGCGACCGTGATGGTCAGCCGGTCCGCCGAGTACGCGAGTTGTACGCACGCCGTCGCGCCGACGGCGTGCTTGGTGATGTTGGTGAGCGCCTCCTGCACGATCCGGTACGCCGTCAGGTCCACCCCCGGGGACAGCGGGTGCTCCTTGCCCACGGTGGTGAGGGTGACCGTGAGGCCGGCGGCCTGGACCGTGTCGATCAGCTCGGGGAGCCGGGAGAGCCCGGGGGCCGGTTCCAGCGGCGCCTCGATGTCGTCGGCGTGGCGCAGCAGACCGACGGTGGCCTTGAGTTCACGCAGCGCCGACGAGGTCGTGCCGGTGAGGTCGTTCAGCATCCGGCGGGTCTGCTCCGGGTTGCTGCGCGCGAGATGCGCGGCCGTGGTCGCCTGGGCGTTGGCCAGGGCCAGATGGTGGGCGACGACGTCGTGCAGCTCCCGCGCGATACGCATCCGCTCCTCGGTCACCCGGTGGCGGGCCTCCTCGTCGCGGGTCCGCTCGGCGTGCTCGGCACGGGCGTGCACGGCCTCCAGATAGGCGTGGCGCATACGCCGGGAGCTGCCGGTGGCGACAGGGACCAGTACGTAGGCGATGGGGGCGACCGTCTTGAGGACGAGCGGATGGTCGACCGGGTCGAGGATCGTGGCCGTCGCCACCAGCAGGACGATCATGCCGATGGTGTAGTAGCGGGTCGTCCGCCGGTCGGTGAGGATGGCCAGCCAGTAGATCGCGACCATGGCGGGCGCCAGCATCAGCACGGTGAGCAGATAGCCCAGCGCGCTCGCGGTCATGGCACAGACCGTGGTCACCATGACGGCCGTACGGGGATGGCTGCGGCTCAGGAGCACGCCCGTGCACGCGTTGACGGCGATGAGCACGGCGGGCCACAGGCCCTCCGGCGGGGTGGAGCCGGGCAGGGTGACCCTGGCGCCGATCAGGAAGAGGGCGAACAGGGTCACGACGGTCACCGTGTCGACGACACGGGGATGACGTGCCATGTGGCGCTCCACGTCGATGCTCATCGTCTTTCTCCGGTCAGGGGGCGTGGACCCATGGTCCACGACAGTGCGTCATGACGTCCGGCGAGGGCCGCCCGTGTGTCCAGCACGGGCGACCCCCAGGGCGTACGGCCGATGTGTCAGACCCGGACCGCCTCCCGGTCTGCCGTACCGTCCGCCCCGTTCTCGGGTGTGGCCGCCCTGTGCGCGAGTGCCTCGCCCTCCACGTCGACCCGGGGCAGCACCTTGTCCAGCCAGCCCGGCATCCACCAGGCGGCCTTGCCGA
Source organism: Streptomyces sp. NPDC000878 (assembly GCF_053599695.1). Taxonomy (NCBI): domain Bacteria; kingdom Bacillati; phylum Actinomycetota; class Actinomycetes; order Kitasatosporales; family Streptomycetaceae; genus Streptomyces; species Streptomyces sp. NPDC000878. The sequence goes on from NZ_JBSFMT010000006.1 coordinate 185,447, forward strand.
GCAGCGCAAGGACCGCGGGGACGAGCGCCATCCGGACGACGAAGGCGTCGAACAGGACGGCCACCGCCAGTCCGAAGCCGATCATCTTGATGATCGACTCGCCGGCTCCGATGAACCCGGAGAAGACGGCCATCATGATCAGCGCGGCGGCGACCACGACGCGTGCGCTGTACCGGAACCCGGTGACGACCGCCTGCGCGGGCCCGTCCCCGTGGACGTACGCCTCCCGCATCCGGGCGACCAGGAACACCTCGTAGTCCATCGCGAGGCCGAAGACGATGCCCACCAGGAAGATCGGCATCATGCTCATGATCGGACCGGTGGTTTCCACGCCGAGCAGGTCCGCACCCCAGCCCCACTGGAAGACCGCGATGACGGAACCGAGCGCCGCCAGCACCGACAACAGGAAGCCCAGGGCCGCCTTGATCGGTACCAGGATCGACCGGAAGACCAGCAGGAGCAGCACGATGGCCAGACCCACGACCACGATCAGGTACGGGATCAGCGCGTCCTGCATCTTCTGGGCGACGTCGATGTTCGCCGCCGTGGTGCCGGTGACGCTGAACTCCGCGTCCGTGCCGGCCACAGTCGCCGGCCGCTCGGACCGGATCTTCTTCACGAGGTCCTGCGTCTTCTTGTCGGTCGGCGCGTCGGCCGGGACCGCGGAGAAGATCGCCGTGTCGCCGGCCGTGTTGAAGCGGGCCTGGGAGACGGACACGACCCCCTTCGTGGCGGCGATCTTCTCGGAGACCGTCGCCACCGCGCCCTTGGCGTCGGCGGCCCCCTTGGCGTCCACGACGATCGTCAGCGGGCCGTTGAAGCCGGGGCCGAAGGCCGTCGCGAGGTCGTCGTAGGCGCGGCGCTCGGTGGTGGAGGTCGGCTTGGCCTCGTCACCGGACGTGCCCAGCTGAAGGTCCATCACCGGTATCGCGAGCGCGCCGAGACCGGCCACCGAGGCGATCAGCACCGGGACCGGACGGCGCAGCACGAACCGGGCCCAGCGGGTGCCGCCGTTCTGCTCGGCGGCGGGCTTGATCTGCCCGCTCTTGCGGGCGGAGCGCGAGAGGAGCGCGTTCGGCCAGAAGCCCACCAGGGCCGGGACCAGCGTCAGCGCGACGAGCACACCGACACCGACCGCGCCCGCCGCCGCGAGGCCCATCTTCGTCAGCATCGGCACCCCGACGACCATGAGCCCGGCCAGCGCGATGACGACGGTGAGCCCGGCGAAGACGACCGCCGATCCCGCGGTGCCGGTCGCGAGCGCAGCCGCCTCCTGGGGACCGTGCCCCTTGCCGCGCTCCTCCCGGTACCGGGACACGATGAACACCGCGTAGTCGATACCGCAGGCCAGCCCCAGCATGCTGGCGAGCGTCCCGGTCGTCGACGACAGACCGAGCGCGCTGCTCAGCGCCAGGATCGAGGCCATGCTGACGCCCACCCCGATGACCGCGGTCAGCAGGGGCAGCCCCGCCGCGGCCATCGAACCGAAGGTGATGAGGAGGACGAGGGCCGCGATGGCGATACCGATCGCCTCGGCCGTACCGCCCGCCGCGGGCGTGGTCGCCAGTGCCGTACCGCCGACCTCTACGGTCAGCCCCGAGCCCTGCGCCTCCTTAATGGCGTCCTTGAGATGGTTCTTGGTGGCGTCGCTGAGATCGTCGGGCTTGGCCTTGTAGCTGACGGTGGCGTACGCGGTCGAGGCGTCCTCGCTGACCGCCTTGGCCTGGAAGGGATCGGCGGCGGACGAGACCTGCGAACCGTCGGCCACCTCGCCCACGAACTTCTCGATCGCCGCCCGGTTCTCGGTGGCGGTGACCTTCTCGCCGCCCGGGGCCACGAAGACCACCCGGGCACTGGCGCCATGTGCGTTGGAGCCGGGGAACCGCTGGTCCATCAGGTCGAATGCCTTCTGGGACTCGATCCCCGGCATCGTGTTGTCCGCGTCGGGAGCGGCGGGCGCCGTGGCCGCACCGGCACCGACGGCGGCGAGCACCGCCACCCACATCAGGGCGACGTACCAGCGCCGCCGGAAGGCCAGTCGGCCCAGCTTGTACAGGAAGGTAGCCACGAGGGGGAGGTCTCCACATCATCGGAACTCGGGTACCTGCCAAGGCTCCCGGTACCGACCCCCTCCCGTCGTCGTGCGCCTGTCGACAATCGCGACTACTGAGAACGCAGTACAGGCGCCCGCACCCTCGTCCCCGCGCACGACGGGCGGTACCCCTTGAGGAGGGGTACCGCCCGTCGGCCGATCAAGGCCCGTACGACGCGATCAGGACACGTACGACGCCGCTTGTGCCGTGCTCACCACCGTGTTCGCGGACGCTTGCGTGAGCAGTCCCGCCGTCACCCAGGCCGCCGTCGTCGACTGCACCCGAGTCACCAGCGCGGCCTTGTTGGCGAAGGGTGCCCCGGCCCAGATCTCGTCGAGCAGCGTGGTCCCGTCGGCCTTCGCCGGATTGGCGACCCCGGAGGAGACGGTCCCGAATACGACCGTCGGCTCGGCGCGCCGGACGTAGGCGTGCGTCGCGTCCTCGGTCCCCTCGCTGAACGGCGCGAACTCGGTGCCGTTCAGTGTGTAGTGCAGCGGCTTGCCGCTGACCGGGGTGAGGGAGGGCAGCAGATCGCCGGAGAGCGCCGCGTTGCGGTACAGCCCGAAGGACAGATAGCTCGTGCTCGTACTCCGGGCCACCAGGTTCACCGGCCCGTAGAACAGGGTCTGGAGCGACGGATCGTCGAGCGCCTTCTCGACCCGCAGCCGGAACGGCACGCTGATCCGTACGACATCCCCGGCACGCCAGGTCCGCGACACCGTGAAGTAGCTCCCGGCGACCGGAGTCCCGCTCACCGCCTGCCCGTTGACGGTCACCTGGAACCCGGCCGCCGCCCAGACCGGCACGCGCAGCCGCAGTGTGAAGGCCGCGCTGCCGCCCCCGAACGTGAGCGTGGTGCCCTGCTCCTTCGGATACTCGGTGGTCTGGGTGACCGTGACGCCCTTCTCCGCCCAGGTCAGGGTCGAGGGGCTGTAGAGGTTGACGTACAGGGAGGCGCCGTCGGCCGACTTGAAGTACACGGAGTCCTGGTACTTCGTGGCGCTCTCCATGCCCGTGCCCTCGCAGCAGGTCGTCCCCTGCTTGGGCGTGTAGTCGCGCACATGGCCGGGCGTCAGCCCGATGAAGTACGTGACGAGGGGCTTCTCGGCGTCGGCCTTGTCCTGCTTGGAGCCGAGCACCTGGTTGTAGAGCGCCCGCTCGTAGTAGTCCATGTACTTCGGGTCCTGCTCGTGGAAGAACAGCATCCGGCTGAGTTTGAGCAGGTTGTACGCACAGCAGCTCTCGGCGGTGGTGTCGCTGATCGTCCCCGCGATCACCCCGCGCGCCTTCCAGAACTCGGCGGTGCTGGTGCCGCCGATCCCGTACATGCGCTGCGGGATCACCATGCCCCAGAAGTTCTTCGCGGCGGTCAGATAGCGCGTCTCGCCCGTCGCGTCGTACAGCCGCACGTATCCGGTGAAGATCGGGATGTGCTGGTTGGCGTGCAGGCCGTTGAGGATGTCGTTGTTCGCCGCGCACGCGTCGATGAGCGTGTCGAGGTCGAACAGCCTGGCCAGGGCGAGGTGTTCGGCCTTGCCGGTGATCGTGTACAGGTCCACGATCGTCTCGACGATGCCGCCGAACTCACCGCTGGAGAAGATCCCCCACATCCGCTGCAGGGTGGCGTCGGGCAGCTTGGACAGCCGGGAGTACATCCAGTCGCACATGCCCGACGCGAGGTCCAGCGCCCGGGCGTCGTCGGTCGCGAGATAGGCGTCCAGCAGACCCTTGAGGATCTTGTGCGCCGTGTAGTAGGGCGCCCACACTCTCGTGTAGTCGCCGCTCGTCATCGACTCCAGGGCGATGAACTGCGTCTCCGGGTAGGCGGCGAGGAAGCCCTGGTGGCTCGGGCCGCCCCAGGTGCGGCGCAGGGTGGCGGTCAGTCCGCGTCCGGAGGCGTCGCCGAAGGTGGAGCCGGTGGTGGCGGAGAAGTAGTACGAGGCGAGGTTGCCGAGCCCGGCGGAGGAGTTCTTGGCCTCGTTGCCCTGGAGTGAGGTGAGGTCGGCGGCGGTCAGGGCGCGCGAGTAGACGTTGAACTCGTCGAAGGCGCCGGCGAAGACGGGGTCGCCGGAGTAGTTCGACCGGCCGAGCCAGTTGTTCGTCAGGGTGCCCAGGACGGACGGGTTGACGGTCATCGCGGTGTTCGTGGCGACGGCGGTGCCGTTGACGTAGAGGGTGCCCGTGGTGCCGGAGATGGTCACCGCGAGGTGGCTCCACTGGTTCAGCGGCAGCGCGGCTGTGCCGTTGAGGCCCTGTTCGCCGCCGGCACCGCTGGTGGTGATGGCGAAGCGCGGCACCCCACCGGCGTTGCGGGAGGCCAGGTACATGTACCGGGTGGTGTCGTTGCCGAAGTCGAAGACCCGCTGCCAGTTGGCGTCGTGCGTGGGCTTCACCCAGATCGACAGGGTGATCGCCGCGGCACCGCCCGGCACGGCCGCCGGAAGGTCCACGTACTGGTAGGAGCCCCGGACGTTCTCGTGCGCGCCGCCCCACCTCCCGGTGACGGTGAGCATGCGCGGGTCGGTGCGCAGCGCGGCGCGTACGTCGGTCAGCGCGCCGACCATCGTCCCGATCTTGGTGGCGTAGGCCTGGTCGCCGGTGCTCGCGTAGGCCTGCGACAGCATGCTGAGGAAGTGCCCGGTGTAGTGGCCGCGCAGATTGCCGTTGGCCTCGCCGTCGAGGCCCTCCCAGCCGCCGGGCGCGACCGCGCCGCCCGTGGAGAGTCCGGCGTTCGCCCGGAAGACCTGGAGCAGCCGGTTCACGTCGTAGCCGCGCCCGTGGTCCAGCATCAGCTGGCGCTTGCTCGCGAAGACGCCCTGGCCGAGCGAGACGTCCTTCAGCTCGAAGGGGCGGAGTGTCCAGGCGGACGGCGCGGGCAGGGCAGCGGCGGCGGCCCGGCCGGAGGCGGCGTAGGCGAACGCGGGCGTGGCGGCGGCGAGTATCGCGCTCTGGAGAAGGAACCGCCGGGAGAGGTGGGGGGTCACATGTGCCTCGTCTCTGAGGGGATGCGGAGGTGCGGAGGTGCGGTGCCGGGGACAGGCCGCCTACTCGGCGTAGTAGGTCGCGTCCTGCTGGTCGAGGGAGGTGCTGAGCGGCTGGAGCTGGAGCAGGCTGTTGTAGTGCCGGACGTAGCGGCCCGGGAAGTTGTACGACTCGAAGGACACCCCGGCCGAGTCGGCGAGGCCCGCCCGCCGGGTGAAGGAGGCGTCGGCCAGGAAGGTGGCGGTGCCGTCGTTCTTCTCCACCCACAGCTCGTAGTTCTTGTGCCGGAGGTAGTAGCCGGGGAAGTTCGCCGACTCCAGCGAGACCGTGCCGGAGCCGGTCAGCCCGGTGACGATCCGGAACTGCGAGTCGGCCAGGTTGGTGACGTTCGCCTCGATCCGCGCCCGGAACTCCCAGTGCCGGATGTACCGGTCGGGGTAGTTGAACGAGGAGAGGCGGACCGGGGTGAGCCCGTCGGAGACCGGGATGCCGAAGTTCGGGGTGCCGTCGGCGTTCCAGTACAGCTTCTGGTAACGGGTGCGCCGGTTGGGGTCGTTGAGCGGATCGCCGCTGATGTCCTTGTAGTTGCGGTCGTGGTAGACGAGGACGTCGGACTTGCCGTCCTCGGAGACCGTGAACGTGTTGTGGCCCGGCCCGTACTGCCCGGTCGAGGCGTTGCTCGTGAACACCGGCTGCGAACTCTTCGTCCAGGACGCCGGGTTGAGCAGATCGGCGGAGGCGGACGCGGTCAGCAGACCCAGGCAGTAGTTGGCGTCGGTGGCGCTCGCCGAGAAGGCCATGAAGATCTTGCCGTTGCGCTGGATGACCGACGGCCCCTCGTTCACCGTGTGCCCGATGATCTCCCAGGACAGCGTGGGCCGGGAGATCATCGCCGGAGTCCCGCTGATCGTCCAGGGGTTGGACATCTTCGCGAGGTAGAGGTTGGTCCCGTCGCCGACGGCCGGGTCGTTCTGCGCCCAGCTCAGATAGCGCGTCCCGTTCACCACGAAGGTCGTCGCGTCGAGCGAGAAGGTGTCCAGCGGCAGCGCGATCCGGCCCTTCTCGGTCCAGGTCCCGGTGATCGGGTTGGCGGCCGAGGTCTCCAGGACGTACGGCCGGATCTTCCAGATGTCGTTGGAGGCACCGGCCGCGAAGTAGACGTACCACTTGCCGTCGATGTAGTGGATCTCCGGAGCCCAGATGTGGGCGCCCATCTCACCGCTGGCGTGCTTGGTCCAGATGGTCGTCTCGGCGGCGGACGCCAGGCCCTGGAGCGTGGTGGCCCGGCGCAGCACGATCCGGTCGTACGCGGGGACCGTGGCCGTGAAGTAGTAGTAGCCGTCGGTGTGCTTGTAGATGTGCGGGTCGGCGCGCTGCGCGGCGATCGGGTTGGTGAAGGTGACGGCCGGGGAGGCCGGGACGGCGGCGAACACCGGGGCGCCGACGGCGACGGGCACGGTCACGGCGACGACCAGGGCCGTGCAGGCCTTGAGGAGCGTGCGTCTGCTGGTCGAGCTGCTGCGGGTGCGGTCCACGGCGAGTCTCTCCTTCGGCGGCCTGTTCCCGGGCCGACATTGTTCGATATATGGAACGGTGTGCGGAGGTTCGACCGGAAGATAGGTATGGGGCGCGAGCGAGTCAATGTTTCCGACAGATTGAATTCCGGTTGATTGCTTACGCCCCCGGATTACGCCTCCGGAGATCGCCTAGAAGCGGGCTCCGATGTTCGTTCCATTGCGCGGTACCAGGAAGTCGGAGGCCGCCGGCAGCGAACCGTCCGCGCGACGCGCGCCCGTGACGGCCGCCGGGTCGGTGCTCAGCACTGACGCGGCGTTCCAAGTGCCGCCCAGATCCCAGGAGTTGCCGGTGGAGACGGTGGCGGAGCCGAGGGCGACGGCCCGTCCGTCGGCGACCGACAGGTTGGCGTTGAGGGTGGCGCGTCCCCCGGAGGTGTCCACGTCGAAGCCGGTGCCCGCGTTCCCGTACGCGGTACTGCGGTTGACGCTGAGGGCACCCGGATTGCCGTTGTCCGTGATGCCGTGCGCCGCGTTCCTGAACGCGGCCGTGTTGCGCAGGACGTGCGCCGCGGCGGGCGCCGGTGTGCCGCCGCCGAGCTTGAAGCCGTTGCCGTCGCCCGCGAAGTCGGGGAAGTTCCAGCGGTTGACGCCGTTGCCGTACGCGATGGTGTTCTCGATCGTGATCGGCGAGGTGAACTTCCAGGCGTCGAAGCCGTCGTCGACGTTGTTCCACAGCCGCGCGCCCCGCACGACGTTGCCGGTCCCGCTGCCCTCCTTGACGGCCAGCCCGTCCGCGCTCTCGCCGTTCTTGCGCGGGTCGCGGTTGCCGTAACTGTCCAGGTCCAGGATCTGGTTGTGGGCGGAGGCGCCCTGGAGCTGGAAACCGGATTCGTAGTTGTCGTGGGTGATCAGGCGGGCGAAGACGTTGTTGTCGCAGCCGTCGCAGTACACGCCGTACGGCCCGTTCACGATCTCCAGCCCCGAGATCCGCCAGTAGGAGGCCTCCTGGTGGATCGCGCCGCGCTCGGCACGCGGGATGCTGCCGCCGACCGGCGTGTGGCTCGCCGGCAGTCGCTCCCCGTCGATCACGACCCGTTCGCCCGGGTAGCCGCCCAGGGTGATGGGCTGGGACGCGGTGCCGGAGGTGGCGATGGTGATGTTGTCGGTGAGCGCGTAGGTGCCCCCGCGTACGGTGATCGTGTCGCCCGGCTTCGCCAGGTCGACGGCCTTCTGGATGGTCCTCAGGGGGTGCGCGGGCGTGCCCGGCGCCGAGTCGTCGCCACCTGTCGCCACGACGAGGGTCGTCGCGGCACTCGCCCCCTCGGCGGCGCCCACGAGCATCCCCGCTGTCATTAACGCGGTGCCCAGGACCGCCGTTCCCGTCCGGATCGCTGCGTTGCGCATGTACGGCTCCCGCCTCTGCCTCGGCTCTGTCGCCAAGGAGTGGCCGCCGGCGCCGTGGAGGTTGCCGGGTCGGCCGACTGGACCGGGTGATGTGTCGTGAGCCTGGGACGGCGAGCGATCAGATACGCGAACGCTGCGGTTCTCGTCTCCACCGGTTCCTGGGCACCTCGCCCCGCCCCTGAACCGGCAGGCGCGGGCCACCTCAGAGCCGTGGGCCGGGGATCCGGATCCGACTGGACCAGGGCCGCGCGCTCCGCGTCCTGGTGGACGACGAACTCGTCTGCCAGGACGCGGAACGGGCCGGCTTCAGCGTCGTACGGGCCCGCTGCACGGCCGAGTCCGACGCGCCGAAGGATGCGCGGGAGGGTGAGGGCCGGACCTGCGGAGGTCGCCCACTACGGTCACTCGCCGTCCTCCAACCGGAAACCGACCTTCAGCCCGACCTGGTAGTGCTCGACCTGCCCGTCCACGATCTGGCCCCTGACCTGTGTGATCTCGAACCAGTCGAGGTTGCGGAGGGTCTGCGAGGCGCGGGTGATGCCGTTGCGGACGGCCTGGTCGACCCCCTCGTGCGAGGTGCCGACGATCTCCGTGACCCGATAGGTGTGGTTCGACATGCGGGGCTCCTCTCCGCGGTGACGGCGGCGTGGCGTCACCTGTGTCCGGTGTGTGGGGCGCGTCACTCCACCGTGCCCCAAGCAGCGGCGGAGCGCGAGGCGTCCCGGACACACAGGAGGGGATAAAAGTACGATATTCAAATCCATCTGATGATATAAGAATCACGTCAGGAGGTGGGACCGCACGCGTGGTGGTTCACGCGGCTGTGCCCGAGATCTGCCGATCAGGGGTTGAGAGGAGACCATGCGGCGGTTCAGAATCGCGATGTCCCGACAGGCGCCGACTACCGTGGCGCGCCGCCCCGTCCACCGTGAGGAAACGTGGGCGCAGTGGTACCGCCCCTTCTCGGTCTGTGTGGACCTTCTTGCCGCGGCCCTGCCGGTCGCTGCGACGTTCGTGGAGGTCGAAGAACCGCACCCGCTGCGCCTGGCGGCCACCGCAGCCCTGCTGTGGCCGCTGATCGGGCTGGTGAGTAAGCGCAACACGCCCTTGGCCTGGGGCGACGGAGGCGGCCTCCGGGCCGTCATACGGGACTGGCTGGTCCTGGTCGGCGCCCTGGCGACGCTTCGTGTGGTCTGCGGACTGGACAGCGTGCCCGCCGAGGCGTTCACGGCACTGATCCCCGCGCTGGTCGTCACGGGGGTCTGTCAGAAGATGATTCACCGTCACCTGCTGGCCGCCCGCCGGGAGGCCCGCGCCCTGCGTCACGTGGTGATCGTCGGCGAACCACCGACGGTCGACGCGGTGGTGGAGCAGCTCTCCCAGCGCACGGACCACGAGTACGTGATCGTCGGCTCCTGCCCGGTGGGAGAGGGCGACGTGCGCTCCGGGGTGCAGGTGTGCGTGCGGCTGCCCTGCGAGGAGCCCGAGACGCCCGAGGAGGACGCCGCGGCCGTGCTCGGGGCGGCCGACAAACTCGCGGCCGACCTGATCTTCGTGGCGCCGGGCCGGCACATGTCGGGCGACCGGGTGCGCCGGCTGTCCTGGATGCTGCACGACAGGGGCCGCTCCCTCATGGTGCTGCCCGGCGTCGTGGACGTGGCACGCCGGCGGATGCGGCTGACCTCGGCGGCCGGACTCACCCTGCTGCACATCGCACCACCGCTGCAGCGCGGCGCGCACACCGTGGCGAAGGCCGTGCTGGACCGGGTGGGCGCCCTGGTGCTGCTCCTCCTGCTCTCACCGCTGCTGCTCGTGCTGGCGCTGGCCGTCCGGCTCGGCTCGCCGGGTCCGGTCGTCTACCGCCAGACCCGGGTCGGCTGGAACATGCGGCAGTTCGCCATGTGGAAGTTCCGCACCATGGTGGTCGGCGCGGACCGGCTCAAGAGCGGTCTGGAGGCGGAGAACGAGAACGACGGGCACATGTTCAAGATGCGGCGGGACCCCCGGGTCACCCCGGTCGGCCGGATCCTGCGGCGTTACTCGCTGGACGAACTGCCCCAGTTGTTCAACATCCTCTTCGGCCACATGTCCCTGGTCGGTCCACGTCCCCCGTTGCCCGAGGAGGTCGTCAAGTACAACGGGATCGAGATGCGTCGGCTCAGTGTCAAACCGGGCCTGACCGGGCTGTGGCAGGTGAGCGGCCGGTCCGACCTGTCCTGGCGTGAAACGGTCGCACTCGACCTGCGTTACGTCGACAACTGGTCGCTGACCGGGGACATGAACGTCATGGCCCGTACCGTGCGCGCGGTGCTGGACGGCCAAGGCGCCTACTGAACAGGAGTGTGGTCCCGTGGGGCGTGCCGTCGGCCGGACCGGCACGCCCCACGGGCGGTCCTCCATCCAGGCAGGTCTGCCGCCAACACGCGGTGATCGAAGGTGCTCCGTCCCCGGGGCCGTGAAGGATCGCGGACGTGGACGTCTTGGGCCCCCGGAAGGGACACCGTCATGGCAAAGACCACAGCCGCACAGCCCGCGGCCGCACAGCCCGAAGCAGCAGAGCCCGCAGTCGCACCGCCCGGAACCGTCCCGCACGCGGGTGACGCGGCAGGGGAGACGGCGTACCGGGCGGTCGTGGCGCGATCCCTGCGCGGCTTCACCGGTGCCGGCTACGAGAAAGGCCGCCCCCTGCTGGTCCAGGCGGCCTGGTTCGCGGCTCTCCATCTGCTCTTCGTCAAATGGTGGTTCCCGGCCCGGTGGCGGCCGGTACTGCTGCGTGCCTTCGGCGCCCGTGTCGGAGAGCGGGTGCTGATCCGGCGCGGGGTGCGCGTGCACTGGCCGTGGAAGCTGGACATCGGCGACGACGTGTGGATCGGCGAGGACGCCTGGATCCTCAACCTGGAACCGGTGACGATCGGCCAGGACTGCTGCGTCTCCCAGAGTGCGCTGCTGTGCACGGGCAGCCATCTCCGTCGTTCCGCCACCTTCGAGTTCGACAACGGCCCCATCCGGCTGGAGCCGGGCTGCTGGGTTGCGGCCCGCGCCGTCGTGCTGCGCGGCGTCACTGTCGGCCGGGACGCGGTGGTGGGGGCCGGTGCCGTCGCGCACCGGGACCTGGCGCCCGGCTCGGTCCTGACGGCGAGCGGTACGCCGGGAGCGGCCCCGGCCGTATCAGCGAAGGGAGTCACGGCATGAGACTGGTCCATGTGGTCACGCTCGTCAGCGACGACGGGGCCTTCGGCGGTCCGACGAGCGTGGCCGTCGCCCAGCTCGAGGAATGCGCCGCCCGCGGTCACGACGTCACGCTGGTGTCGCTGTGGCGGGGCAGGGCCCGCGCTTCGGAGCGTGTCGGAACCGTCCGTTTCGTCTCCCGCCCGGCACGGCGCCTCGTCCCGGGCCGAGGGTGCCTCGGACTCGCGCATCCCCTGCTGCTGTGGGACCTGTGGCGGACCATGGGGCGCGCCGACACCGTTCACCTTCATGCGGGACGGGACCTCGTTTCCCTCGCCGGGCTCGCCGTCGCCCGGCTCCGGCGCACGGACTTCGTCACCCAGACGCACGGCATGGTCGAGCCCCGCACAGGTCTCGTCGCGCGGGTGTTCGACAGTCTGTACGTGCCCCTGCTGCGCCGGGCACGCTGCTGCCTGGTGCTCACCGAGCGGGAGCGACGGGCACTGACCGAGGTGCTGGGCCCGGACGGGCCACCGCTGGTGTCACTGCCCAACGGCCTGCGCACGTCCGGCGAGCGGCCGGGCACTCGGCCGAGGGACGACAACCAGGTGATCTTCCTCGCCCGGCTGCACCCGCGCAAGCGCCCCGAGGCGTTCGTCGAGATGGCCGCCCTGGTCCACAAGGAGATCCCCGAGGCACGCTTCACGCTGTACGGAGCGGACGAGGGATCCCTCGCGGCGGTGAACGGGCTCGTCATGGACCGCGGGCTGACGGATGTGGTCTCCTACGGCGGCGCGCTGGAGCACTCCGCGGCGCTCGAAGCCTACCGGAGAGCCGCCGTGTACGTCCTGCCGAGCGTGCACGAGCCGTTCCCGATGACGGTCCTGGAGGCACTGGCCGGGGGAACACCGGTCGTGTGCACGGACAGCAGCGGCATCGCGGCCGAACTGGAGCGCGGACAGGCGGCGCTGGTGACCGACGGCAGCCCGGAGGCCCTGGCCGATGCGGTGGCCGCGCTCCTCGTCGACGAACAGCTGCGCAGCCGACTGGCCGAGGCGGGTCGCCGCGCGATCGACGAGGTGTTCTCCATCCGGGCCGTCGTGGACCAGCTCGAGGGCATCTACCAGGACCGGCCGGGCGCGGGGTGACACAGGTGTGACGGCTGCCGGCCACCTCGGACCCGCCGGATCGACGGCGAGCCCTGGGTGGCCGGCGGCTTCGACCGACCAGGGGAGGCGGCCCGCCGGTGAGCCGCCGTCCGTGAGGAGAACGGCGGACTCCCGCGGCGGACCGGTCAGCGTGCGGCGCGGCGCTTCGCCGTCCGGAGGATGTCCTCGAAGCGCGAGGCGCAGCCCTCCAATGCGAACTCCCGTTCGGCCAGCGCGCGGCTCTCCTTGCCGAGCGCTTCGGAACGCGCCGGGTCGGACAGGACCTCCTGGACCCAGGCGAAGGCGTCGTCGAGTGAGGACTCCTCCGGCGGGAAGACAGCCGACCCCGCCTCGCGCAGCAGCTGCGCGGCCAGGTTGTCGGCGGGCATCAGGCCGAGCACGGGACGCCCGGCGCACAGATAGGACAGTGTCTTGGACGGGACGGAGAACTCCCCCGCGTCCGCCGCCAGGAGAACAACGAGGAGGTCGCCGGTGCCCAGGACCTCGGGCAGCCGCTCGTAGGGTTGGAAGGGCAGCAACGTCAGCTCGACGCCGCGGGCGGCCGCGGCCTCCCGGAGGACGGGCACGGCCGGACCGTCGTTGACGACGACGAGACGCACCGGAGCGCCGCGGTCCCGCAACCGTTCGGCCAGCTGCACCAGCAGGACCGGATTGTGTTTCAGCCCCAGGGTGCCGGAGTACAGCATGGTCCGCACTCCGCTCAGACCCTGCTCGGCCGACCAGGCGTTGGCTCGGGCCACCGGCACGATCTCGTCCAGCGGTGCCCAGTTGGGAATGACGGTGACCTTGCCGGCGGTGCCCCACTGCTCGTGGATCCGCACGAATGACTCGGCGATCACCACGATGGCCGAGGCCCGGCGCGCCGACCACTTCTCGCCCGCCCCGAAGATGGTGGCGGCGACGCCCATCGACTTCGCGACGTCGGCGGCGGCGAAGCGCTTGAGTGCGACGGCGGTCACGTCCTGGTGCCACAGCACCCAGGGGATGCGCAGCCGCCTCAGCACGGCCGCTGCCACGACCAGCACCGGAATGGGCAGATTGGACAGCATCACCACATCGGGCTTCTCGCGCCGTACCTGCCGGGCCAGTTCGAGGCCCAGCAGGGTCTCCTGGTGGAGCCGGCGGAAGTACGCCTCCTTCCTGAGCGCGGTGCTGTCCCCGATGGTGACGAAGCGGAGGCCGGGGGTGTCTTCGGCGAGGTTGCCCTTGCCGGAGACGTAGGCCGTACACGTGGAGTGGACGACATAGTGACCGCGGCGTGCCAGCTCCCGGCTGAGCTGGGCCTGGAACGGGTGGCCGCTGTAGTCGTGGACGAGGATCCTCATCGGCTCGTGGTGTCCTGGTGCTCGGTCGGGTGTCACTGGTGGGAGCGCTTGACCTGGTCGTAGACCCACGCGTAGGTCTTCTCCAGACCGTCGACGAGGGAGACCGACGGCTCCCATCCGTAGATCTCGCGGATCAGGGTGTTGTCGGAGTTGCGCCCGCGCACGCCCTGCGGGGCGTCGAGCCGGTGGGCGCGCTCGCAGCGGACGCCGGCGATCCGCTCGACGATGTCGACGAGCTGGTTGATGGTCACCAGTTCCGACGATCCGAGGTTGACCGGTACACCGCTGTCCCCGTGCATGATCATCTGGCTGCCGTGGAGGCAGTCGTCGATGTACATGAAGGAGCGGCTCTGCTGTCCGTCGCCCCAGATCTGCAGCCGGTGGTCACCGGAGAGGACCGCCTCGGCCACCTTCCGGCACACCGCGGCCGGAGCCTTCTCCCGTCCGCCGGTCCAGGTGCCGTGCGGGCCGTACACGTTGTGGTAGCGGGCGACGCGGGTGACGAACCCGTGGTCCTCGGCGTAGTGACGGCACATCCGCTCGGAGAAGAGCTTCTCCCAGCCGTAGCCGTCCTCCGGCAGCGCCGGATAGGCGTCCTCCTCCTTCAAGGCGGTGACGTTCGGGTCGGTCTGCTTGTCGGCCGCGTAGACGCAGGCGGACGAGGAGTAGAAGTAGCGCTCCACGCCGGCCTCGTGCGCCGCCTGGAGCATGTGGGTGCTGGTCAGCACCGACATCATGCAGGCGGCCTTGTTGTTCTCGATGAAGCCCATGCCGCCCATGTCGGCGGCGAGCATGTACACCTGCCGGGCGTCCCGGACGCCCGCGCGAGCACTGTCCAGGAGCGACAGGTCGGCGATCACGTTCTCGGCGTCCTCGTGGACCTGGTACCACTCGTGCCGGGGCTTGATGTCGATGGAGCGGACGGTCAGCCCCTGGGCGAGCAGGTCGCCCACGAGATGGCCACCGATGAATCCGCCGCCTCCAGCGACGACGACGTCGACCCGCTTGCTCATGCGTAACTCCTCTGGGAATCCGGAGATCTGATCTGAGGTCAGCCGGCCCGCCGCTGCTCGTGACGCCGGTCCATCACCGGGCTGCGCGGAGACCTGCGCGATAAGCTATGCAGACTTGTCATGATTTGGGGTAAATGGCACGCCGCCCGATGAACAAGATCACCCGATGACTCTCTCGCCGAGGTGGCGGCGCCGAAGTCAAGGATTCGTGCGCGCCTGGGACGATTTGATAATTAAGCATGCTATATATCGTTTGGTGATGTTTCGTCCAGAATGCTCACTCGGCAGAGAGGTCGGGATGCAGGACGCTCGCGTCCGCAGTGTGGCTGCGGTTTCCCTCTGGGCCGTGGTGCTGACCGTCCTGCTGCCGGGGCTGATCCTCCAGTCGGACGGCGTGCACCTGTCGGCCGCACTGGCCCTGCAAGGTGTCGTCGTGGCGCACACCGGCGGTGCGCTCGCCCGCGTGCTCACCGCGGGCACCGTGCGGTTCATCGCCTTCGGCTTCTGGGTCTTCGTCTACATCTGGCTCGGTCTGGCCCCCTTGGCGATGCTCGCCGCCGACACCTACCCGTGGCCCAACCGGACCAGCGAGGTGACCGCCTTCCAGGCGGTGGCCGTCGTCGAACTGGGTCTCGTCGCCTACAGCGCCGGAACGGCCCTCGCCGCCCGCCGTGGCCACGCCCGCGCGGCCTGTGCTCCACCGGGATTCCTGGAACGACTTCTCTCCCGGCGTCTTTCCCCCTGGCGGCTGCTGGCACTGTGCGGGCTCGCCCTCGCCCTGGCGGTGCTGCTGATCTCGGGCCAACCCGGCCGTCTCGGCGCGTACTTCACAAGTCGTCAGGCCATCACCGAGGTCGGCGCCCCCGACAACGGGCAGGGCGGCTTCATGCAGGTGCTGCTCAGCTGGTCGCTGTCCGTGCCCGCCTTCTGGGCGCTGCTGGGCCTGCTGCGCGTACCCCGCCTGCCCGGCGGCGACCGATGGCTGCGCGGCGTCCGCTGGCTGCTGCTGCCTGTGCTCCTCGCGCTGAACGCCGTCGTCAACAACCCCATCAGCAAGCCGCGGTTCTGGGTCGGCACGGTCCTGCTGACCCTGCTGTTCACCGCGCCCCGGCTGTGCCGGCCCCGTGCCTTCCGCATCGCGGCGGCCGCTCTCATCGCGGCGCTCCTGCTCGTCTTCCCGTACAGCGACTACTTCCGCTACAGCGAGCGGGAGGACGTCGCCGTCGTCTCCCTCGCCGACCAGTTCACTACCAACGGCGACTACGACGCCTTCCAGCAGGTGCAGACCGGACTCGACTACGCCCGGGAGAACGGGTTCTCCCCGCAGGACGCGCTCGGCCCCCCGCTGTTCGCGGTGCCGCGCTCGATGTGGCCCGGGAAACCCGACGACACCGGCATCACCCTGGCCAGGTACGCGGGGTACGACTTCCTCAACCTCTCCGCGCCCCTGTGGATCGAGAGCTACCTGTGGGCCGGCCCCTACGCGGTGGTCATCGTGTTCCTCCTGCTCGGCGCGGCCGGACGGCGTGCGGACGACGTACGCCACCGGCTGCGCGACCGGCCGGACACCGTCGCCGCCCTCATGGTCCCCGCCTTCGCCTTCTACCAGATGGTCTTCCTGCGCGGCAGCCTGCTCGGCATCGCGGGCCCACTGACCCTGCTGCTGGCCATCCCGCTGCTCATCAGCATCCCGACCGTCAGGACATCCCGGTTCCCCTCATCGGCGGCGCCGACCGCACCCACCCGTCATGCATCGATCCCCGGAACAGGAGGGCACCCGTGACCGGCCCCACCCCCATCGACGACCGGTACGACGAGCCGGACCAGCTACGCGACCAACTGCGCCGACTCCTGCGCCACCGCGTCCTGATCACGCTGGGAATCCTCCTGGGACTCCTCGGCGGGCTGGCGCTGTCGCTGCAGCGAGCTCACACCTACACCGCCACCAGCGAAGTCCTCGTGCGCTCCACCACCGACCCCTTCGGCGCGGTCGGCGTCTCCGCCGACAACCAGGTCAGTATGAGCACCGAGCAGCGGATCGCCGCCAGCGCGGCCGTCTCCCACCGCGTGCCACGGCTCCTGGGTCGCCCCGACAACCAGGCCGGCACGCTCGGCGCCCGGGTGCGGGTCACCAATCCGCTGAAGTCCCAGGTACTCCGCTTCGAGTTCACCGCCCGCGGGCCCCAGCGCGCGGCGCGCGGCGCCAACGCCTTCGCCGAGGCCTACCTCGCCGACCGCAAGAGCCGCAACGACGCCACGGTGCTGCGGGCCACCCGCGCCCTGGAGCAGCAGATCACCGTGCTGAACCAGCGGCTGGCCCAGAACCAGCTGGAGCGGGCGACCGCGAAGCCCGCCGCGCAGAACCAGCTCTACAACCTGCAGAAGAAGGTCCTCGACATCAAGTCCCGCGACACCGACGGCGGTGACATCGTGCGCAGGGCCGTGGCCCCCGCCCTGCCCGTGGGCCCCGGTCGGAAGACCCTGCTCGCCGTCGGACTGGCCTGCGGTCTCCTCCTCGGCATCGTGCTGGCCTGGATGCGCTCCGCCCTGGACACCCGGGTCCGGTCGGTGGGTGAGGTACGGGCCGCCCTGGGCGCCCCGGTGCTCGGCCTCCTGCCCTCGGACGACGGGGGCGACGACGCGCTGCTGACGGTCGGCCACACGGCCAGTCCTCGCACGGAGGCGTACCGGGCCCTGGCCTTCCGTCTGCGGCAGCTCGGCAGCCCGGCCGGCCCCGGCAGCGTCCTGGTCGTGGCCCCCCGGCGTGCCGACGCCGCCGAGGAGGTCGGCGCCAACCTGGCCGCGGCCCTCGCCGAGGAAGGTGGCGACGTGCTGCTGGTGGACGCCGCCCCCGACACCTCCGGACTGGCCGGACGACTGCCGCTGCTGCCGTACGAAGCCCCCGCCCTGAAGGAGGGGTTCCGCTCCGAGAGCGGCGTCCTCGTCGACGCCGACGTGACCGGACGCCTCACCTTCTCCTCGGGCGGCCACACCGGCCCGTACACCCGGGCCGCCCTCTCCGGGACCGACCGGACAGGGTCCGAGGCCGACACCTCCACCGTCGTCGTCACGGGGCCCTTCCTCGAGCACGCCGACGTGCTGGCGGTCGCTCAGCGCGTCGACGGCATCCTCGTGGTCACCGGCCTCGACGGCACCCGGCGCGACGACCTCCGGCAGGTGCAGGAGCTGATCGGCTGCTCCGGCGGACGCCTCCTGGGGGCGGTCCTCGATGCCGGGCGCCCACGCCGACGCCTGCGCGCGCTGTTCCGCCGCCGGAAGAACGGTCGCGTGTCGCCCGTCGACACCTCGACCATGGACCTTCCCCTGTACGACGGCACGCTCACCGTCACCCGCCGATGACCGCACCCGAAGCGACCGCTCGCCGCCGCGCCGGGGCCACCGCCCCGAGCGGGGTGGCCGCGGCCGCACGGGGCGGCTGGTGGGGGATGGCGGGGTCTCTCGCGAACGCCGTCTTCTCCTTCGTCTTCGTCGGCCTGATCACCCGGGCCGTCGGAGCGAACGGAGCGGGAGCGATCTTCACGGGCGTCGCCCTGTTCACCATTCTCAGCAACGCCTGCAAGCTCGGTGCCGACACCGGGCTTGTCCGCTTCGTCCCGCGCGACCTCGCCGTCGACGACGGCCGCTCGGTGGGGGCGCTGCTGCGCACGGCCGCCCTGCCGGCGGCCCTGGCCGGCACCACGGCCGCCGTGCCCCTGCTGCTGTTCCCGTCGGTGGCCACCACGCTCCTGCCCCACCTGCCCCCCGCGGACGCCGTCGCCCTGGTCCGGCTCTTCGGACTCTTCCTGCCCGCCGCCACCGTGGGCACGATCCTGCTCGCCGCCACCCGGGGCTACGGCACGGTGGTGCCGTTCGTCGGCGTGGAGCAGATCGGCAAACCGGTGCTGCGCGTGCTGATCGCCGTCCCTGTGGCCTGCTATGCGCCCGGACTGCTGGCCCTGGCCTCGGCCTGGCTGCTGCCCGCGCTGGCCGGCTCCGTGGCCGCCTGGTTCGCCCTGCGCCGCTGCCGCGCCGGCCACGGTACGCCGTACACCACGGGACCCGGGTCCGTGCCCTGGCGGACCTTCTGGGGTTTCGCCGCACCCCGCGCGGTCTCCTCCGTCTTCGACATCAGCGCCGTATGGGTCGGCGTCATCCTGCTGTCGGTCATGGCCACGGCCGACGACGCGGGGGTCTACACGGCGATCGGCCGCGTCGTCACCGCGGGCGCCCTCATCCAGCTAGCCGTCCGGCTCGCCTCCGCACCGGAGATCAGCCGCCTGCTCGCCGTCGACAAGGCCGCCGAGGCGCACGATCTGCACCGCGTCTCGACCTGCTGGATCGTGCTCTTCTCCTGGCCCCTGTTCCTCCTCGTCGCCGGCTTTCCGCGGACCGTTCTGTCCGTCTTCGGGCCGGAGTTCGTCGACGGTGCGCCCGCCCTGGTGCTGCTGTGCGCCGCCTCGATGGTCAATGTCGCGGTCGGCAACGCCCAGACCGTGCTCCTCATGGCCGGCCGCAGCTCCTGGCACCTGGCCGTCACCGCCGCGGCGTTCGCGGTGCAGCTGGCCGTCGGCGTGTTCGCCGTGCCGGCCTGGGGTGTGCTCGGCGCCGCCGCGTCCTGGGGTGCGGCCATCGTCGTGGAGAACCTCGCGGCGGCCGTACTCATCCGGCTGGGCCTCGGCTTCACCTCCGTGAGCCGCGGCTACGTGAACGCCCTGGCCGCCGGTCTGTTCGTCGCGGTCGCCCTGGCGGCCTCCCGCGCGTTGGCAGGTGACACACCGACAGGACTCGCCGTGGGAATGGTCTTGGGAATATGTGTATTTGCTACTAGTTTGTGGCGATATAGGACGCCGCTGAGAGTGAGCGAGCTGGTCGGAGTGCTGCGCCGACGCGCTGCATGAGCCCAGACACGGTCGTACCGTCCGGGCTCACCCTGTCGGCGTCACCTCCTCCGTACCACTCCCACAACTGCCACCGGGGTGTCCCTTGCGCCTGAGAAAGCTCCGCACGAAATCGGTCACGACGGCGGCTGTCACCGCCCTCGTCTGCACCACGGCCCTGCTCGAAGCCTTCCCCGTCGCTGCCGCCGACGGGACGTTCACCGCCGATCCGCTGGCCACCTGGCAGACGAACGGCATCGTCTGGTCGCTGGCCTCCGCGAACGGCGTCGTCTACGTCGGAGGCACCTTCGACTCGGTCCGCCCACCCGGTGCCGAGCCCGGCCAGGGCGAGGTGGAACGCCACAACTTCGCCGCCTTCGACGCGGTGACGGGCAAGCTGCTGCCCTGTGCCCCGTCCTTCACCGGCCTGGGCCGCACCGTGCGGGCCATGAAGGCCTCGGCGGACGGCCGCGTGCTGTACGTGGGCGGTTCCTTCAACCGCGTCAGATCCACCAGCGTGGCCAGCGCGGTCGCCCTCAACACCGCAGGCTGCTCGCTGCGCGAGAGCTTCCGCCCGGCGGTGTCCGCCACCGTGCGGGCCATCGACGTGACGGACAGCGCGGTGTACCTGGGCGGTGACTTCGGCCGCGTCGACGGCAAGGTGAGGCAGCGTGTCGCCGCCATCTCCCCAAAGGGCTCCCTGCTGCCCTTCTCGGCGAACCTCGACCACCCGGTGCGCGCCCTGTCGGCCGCGACCTCGCACGGGCGCGTCTTCGTCGGAGGCGACTTCGAGTCGGCCAACGGACGCCAGGACCGTTCGCTGGTCGCCCTGAACCCCACCACCGGCGGGACGGTGCTCTCCTATCCTGGATGGTTCCCGTCCCAGTCGTCGGTGAAGGCCATCGCGCGCGACAGCACCCGCTTCTACGTGGGCGCCGAGGGCCACGGCCCGGGCATCTTCGACGGCCGCATCGCCGGCCGGCTGACGAACAACACCCTTCTGTGGAGGGACACCTGCCGCGGCGCCACCCAGGCCCTGCTGCCCTACAAGGGCGTCCTGTACAGCGCCTCACACGCGCACGACTGCGCCGAGACGCCCGGAGGGTTCCCCGAAAGGGGAGACCGGCAGCACCTGCTGGCCCAGCAGCTCAACGACCGCAGGATCCTGCACTGGTTCCCCGACACCAACGACGGACTGGGCGAACACGTGGGTCCCCGCACCCTGGAGGTGGGACGCGGCATCCTGTGGGCGGGCGGCGAGTTCACCACGGTCAACGACAAACCGCAGCAGGGCCTCACCCGCTTCGGGAGCCGCGACACCGGAGCGCCGATGGTTCCCGCCCTCTCGGTGGCCGACACCGACCCCGGCAGGGTCACCCTCGCCTGGCGCACCTCATGGGACCGGGACGACGCCGAGCTGACGTACAAGATCTACCGGGACGGGAAGCTCGTGGCACGGCGGACCAAGTCGTCCGCCTACTGGGACCGTCCGCGGATGAGCTACACCGACTCCGTGGGCGCGGGCACGAGCCACCGGTACGCGATCGAGGTGACGGACGGGACGAACACCTCGCCCAAGTCCGCATCCCTGAGCGTGACCGTGCCGAAGGCGGAGGAGCGGGCCGCGGGTGAGACGCAGTGACCCGCATCGGATTCGCCCCCGGCGTCTATGACCTGTTCCACGTCGGGCACCTCAACATCCTGCGTGAGGCACGCCGGCACTGCGACCGTCTCGTCGCGGGGGTGACCTCCGACGACCTTGCCGCACGCCTGAAGGGCAGGCTGCCCGTCGTTCCGCTCGCCGAGCGCCTGGACATCGTCCGTAGCGTGCGTTACGTGGACGAGGCCGTCGTGGAGGCGGACGTCGACAAGCTGAAGACATGGAAGCGGGTCGGTTTCCACGTCATCTTCAAGGGTGACGACTGGCGGGGAACCCCCAAGTGGGAAGAGCTCGAGCGCCGCTTCGCCCCGGTCGGTGTCGAAGTCGTCTACTTCCCGTACACCGTGCACACCTCCAGCACCCTGCTGCGCGGCGCCCTGCAGCTGCTCTCGGCGCACGAGCCGACGGAGATGCCCTCAGCGCAGCTCGCGGAACCACTTCACCAGGAAGGCGGCCATGAACAGGACATGGGCGAGCAGCAGCGCGCAGTACACCGAAAGGAAGACCTCCTGACTCCCCAGGAATAGGAAGCTGACGCAGGTCAGGCCGTAGTCGACCGGGAGGAGCAGCACGGATCTCAGTGCTGGGACCGGCCCAGTCGGCGCCGGGACATCACCCGGTGTCCGCCGCTTGAGCTTGTCCGTCAGAATCCCGGCGAAGAAGATCACCACGGCCGCGAGCTGGAACAGCATCGGTGCCAGGAGAAACTCCGGGCCGGGCAGGGAGAAGAACCGGTAGAACGACACCAGCACCACCAGGTGGAGGGCGACGATCTTGACGCAGTCCAGGACATGGTCGAGCCACTCGCCCGACGGGCTCCCCGAGCGCTGACCCCGCGCCAGCTGACCGTCGGCCGCGTCCAGGGCGAACCCCACGGCCAGGGCCGCGCCGACGCAGACCGCCATCGTCGGCCCGGGTGGCAGCAGAGCCACCGCGGCCAGGGCCGGGAAGGTGAACAGGGCGCCGAGCACGGTCAGCTGATTCGGCGTCGCCCCCACCCGGTAGGCCAGCGCGGCCAGTACGCGACCGGCCGGACGGTTGATGAACAGGGTGTAGAGCGACACCCCCTTCGCGGGCTTCTGTGCCGCCGACAGCTGTCTGAGTACCGCAGTAAATTCTGACATTATCCTCCTTTATTGGGCAAAACGTTAGAGAGAAGGCAATCATGGCAGAAAGGGGAGGTTCCATGTCTCGTGTCAGCCGTCGTCAACTTCTGCGTGGCGGAGCGACGGTGCTGGCCGCGACGGCCCTGACAGCTCACAGCGCATCCGCCGCCGTGGGGCCGGGGGGCACTCCCGCCCCACCGGCCGGCCCCTTTGGACCCTGGCGAGGGCGTCCCTCCGGCGACCCGCTGCTCCGAGTGATCGATGTGACCGAGCTCGGCGCGGTGGGCGACGGACGGACCGACGACAGCGCGGCGTTCGAGCGTGCCTACCGTCTCGCCGCCACCCAGGTCTCCGGCGGCGTCGGACGCACGGTGATCTGGATTCCCGCCGGCGAGTTCCTCATCACGCATCCGAACGCGCTGATGAACGGAGTCGCTCCGCTGCGGCCGGCCAACGGTCTGCGCTTCGTCGGGGCGGGCAAGCGCATGACCACCCTCGTCTTCCGCCCGAATGCCGGCCCGGGCTCCTATCTGTGCCGCAACGAGGACATCTGGTCGAACGTCTCCTTCGAGCGCATGCAGTTCCGCTCGGCCACACCGGGTGCCTCCTTCTTCAGCTCGTACTCCACCGGGCAGGCGCAGGACTACCGGTTCTCCGAGTGCGAGTGGATGGGGGAGTGGGAGTTCGGGCTCGCCCTGGAGGGTACGGACACCAACTCGGAGATGCGGTGGGAGGCGTGCCGGGTCGGCGGCAGCTACCGCCGGGCCTTCCTGTACTCGGGTCTGACCCGGCGCGGGCAGGCGGACGCCAACGACCAGGACCAGTTCCTCAACTACTGGTTCACCGACATGAAGGTCGAGTACGAGTGGGGCAACTTCCTCGAGTTCCCCTACGGCGGATCGATCACCTGCCGGGGCGGCTCGTACATCATCACCGGCACCCGCCCGGTGAGCACCGAGGAGTACGGCGTCAGCAGCACGTTCTTCCGCTTCCCCGTCGCCCAGCACCATGACTCGGTGCAGCGGTTCCACGCCCAGGACATCCGGTTCGAGGTGCGCAACCCGAACGTGCGGATCATCGACAGCGAATGGAGGAGCGGAACGATCCACTTCAGCGACTGCGACGACACCGGGCACGCCTTCCGGGACTTCTCCGCCGACGTGCGCCCGCACCGCTACTCGGTGGGGCCGCGAGGGCCGTTGATCCGCTACGACTCCTGCCAGTTGGTGGGCCGCCACGAATACCGGACCGACGGCCGGCAGCATCCCCTGTCGGCCGTCGCCCGCTACGACATGTGCCTGCTGCGCAGCCACGCGGTGAGCGCGTTCCTGGTCGCCGACAGCACCGACGGACCCGACTTCGTCAGCTTCGTCGACTGCCTGGACGTCCCCCGCACCGACGACACGCCCACGCAGGCCGACCCCGGCGGCCCGGTCTCCACGACCAGCCCGGTGGCACCCGGGAGCCCGCCGCCGCCCGCCGGTGATGCCGCCCCGCCCACCCCGAGCCCGCCGCCCTCCGCGGCGCCGGCGGCCGGCGGGTGATGCGTTCCGGACGCCGGCCCGCGGTGAGCCGCGCCGTCAGCGCACCACGCTCAGCGACAGCGCGAAGCGGTCCGCGCTGTCCGTCCACCAGTGCCGCAACTCCAGCCCGGCAGCGGCCAGTTCTGCGCCCACACCCTCCTTCCGGAACTTCGCCGACACCTCCGTACGCATCTCCTCGCCCGCCGTGAAGTCCACGGCGAGGTCGAGCGCGGGGACCTTCACGGTCTGCTCGGCGAGCGAGCGCAACCGCATCTCGATCCACTCGTTCTCGGCGTCCCACAGCGCCACGTGCTCGAAGGCGTCGGGGTCGAAGTCGGCGCCCAACTCGCGGTTGACGACGGTCAGTACGTTCTTGTTGAACGCGGCCGTCACACCCGCCGCGTCGTCGTACGCCGGGACCAGCACCGACGCGTCCTTGACCAGGTCCGTGCCGAGCAGCAGCGCGTCGCCCGGCGACAGCAGGGCGCGGACCGAGGACAGGAAGCCGGCCCGCTCGGCGGGCAGCAGATTGCCGATCGTGCCGCCGAGGAACGCCACCAGCCGGGGCCCGGGCGTGCCGGGCAGCGCCAGACCGCCGGTGAAGTCGGCGATCAGGGCGTGCACGCCGAGCCCGGGCCGCTCGGCGATCAGCGCCTCGCCCGCCTGCCGCAGCGCGCTCTCACTGACGTCGACCGGGACATACGTCTCCAGCTCCGACAGCGCGTCCAGCAGATACCGCGTCTTCTCCGACGAGCCGGAACCCAGCTCGACCAGGGTGCGCGCACCGGTCACGGCGGCGATCTCCCCGGCCCGGGCGACGAGGATCTCGCGCTCGGCCCGGGTCGGGTAGTACTCGTCCAACTCGGTGATCTGATCGAAGAGTTCGCTGCCGTGGGCGTCGTAGAACCACTTCGGCGGGAGGGTCTTGGGTGTGCGGGTGAGCCCGTGGAGAACGTCGGCGCGCAGGGCGGCCTCCGTAGCGTCCTCGGGCAGGGTGCGGGTGACCAGGAACGGACTCACGTACGAAGCTCCTCGGGTGGTACGGATGCCATCTCGTCGCTCATGTCCTGGAGCGGGGTGAGCCGTACCTCGGTGCGGCTCGCGATGACGAGGGTGCGGTCGGGTACCTCCTGCCAGCGGGGATCGTCGTCGTACGGTTCGGAGGCCACGACCGTGCGCGGGCCGGGCCCGGTGAGGTGGAAGAGGGTGTCGCCCCAGGTGGTCGCGGCGATCGTCGTGCCGTCGGTGAGCAGCAGGTTGAGCCGGGACCCGGGGGCCGCCTCGGCGACCTCCAGGACCGTACGGGCCAGCGCCCGCCCGACGTCGTCACCGGCGCGCAGCCGGTGCAGCACCAGCGCCCACACGAACGCCGAGTCGCAGCGCGCCTCCATCGACAGCAACTCCTCGGCGGGCAGGGCCTGTACGAGGGGTGCGAGGGACCCGGGCCAGCCCCTGACCGCCCCGTTGTGCCCGAACAGCCAGGCACCGGCGGCGAACGGCGCCGCCGCGGCCTCCCCGTCGGCGCCCGCCACCGTCGCGTCCCGCACGGCGGCGAGCAGCGCGGTGGTCCGGACGACCCGGGCGAGGTCGGCGAAGGACGGGTCCGCCCAGACGGGCCCGGTGCGCCGGTAGCGGGCCGGCACGGGATCGCCCTCCGCGTACCAACCCACCCCGAAACCATCGGCGTTGACGGTCCCGTACCGCTGGTGCCGGGGTGCCCACGACTGCCGGTACACCCCGTGCGGCGGCTCCACGACGAGGCTGCCGATCGCCTCCGGGGGCCCCAGGTAAGCGAGTTGACGGCACATCAGACGGCCTCCGAAGCACCCGGCGTACGGGCGGTGCGGAACCCGGAGAAGATCTGCCGCCGGATCGGATAGTCCCAGTTGCGGAACGTCCCCCGGCAGGCCACCGCGTCCACGGCGAACGATCCACCGCGCAGCACCTTGTACTCGGGCCCGAAGAACACCTCCGAGTACTCCTTGTACGGGAACATGCTGAACCCCGGGTACGGCGCGAAGTCGCTGGCCGTCCACTCCCACACGTCACCGATCAACTGCCGTACTCCGAACGGTGATTCACCGGCCGGATACGAACCGGCGGGCGCAGGCCGCAGATGCCGCTGACCGAGGTTCGCGTGCTCGGGGGCAGGGTCGGCGTCGCCCCACGGGTAGCGCGTCGAGCGGCCGGTCGCCGGGTCGTGCCGGGCCGCCTTCTCCCACTCTTCCTCGGTGGGCAGCCGGCGCCCCGCCCAGCGGGCGTACGCGTCCGCCTCGTACCAGCAGACGTGCACCACGGGCTCGTCGGGCGGCACCACCTCGGTGACCCCGAACCGCCGCCGCAGCCACTGCCCGCCGTCCCGGAACCAGAACTGCGGTGCGTACAGGGAGTGTTGGCGGACATGAGCCCAGCCCTCTGGTGTCCACCAACGCTGGTCGTCGTAGCCGCCGTCCTCGATGAACCGCTGATAGGCGGCGTTCGTCACCGGGACGGTGTCGATGAAGAAGGACGCCACTTCCCTCCGATGCGCGGGCCGTTCGTTGTCCAGGGCCCATGGCTCGGCGGAGGTTCCCATCGTGAACGGCCCACCGGGGACCAGGACTTCGGCCGGACCGGTGAAGGGGGGAGCGGGCTCGGGATCGGGAGCGCTGAGAACAACAGCCCCCTTCCTTAGCTGATGGGTGATCAGCATCGTCTCGTCGTGCTGCTGTTCGTGCTGGGCGATCATCCCGAAGGCGAACCCGGCCTCGGTCAGCCGTGCGCCCGTCCCCTCGAACGCGGCGCTCTCCAGCACGTCCAGGGCCCGGCCGCGCACCTCCGCCGCGTACTTACGCGCCTCGTCGGGCGGCAGCAGCGGCAGCGAGGGCCGTTCGGCGCGCGAGTGCTCGAAGGCGTCGTACAGGCCGTCGATCTCGGGCCGCATCGCCTCCCGCCCGGCGACCGCCCGCAGCAGCCACATCTCCTCCTGGTTGCCGATGTGCGCGAGGTCCCACACCAGCGGGGACATCAACGGCGAGTGCTGGGCGGTGAGTTCGGGATCGTCCACGGTGGTCAGAAGCGCGGTCCGCGCCCGCGCGGTGGTGAGCGCGGCCAGCGCACGCTCCCGGAGCGCCTCCGGATCCAGGGCGGGGTCGGTCATGTGCGGAGATCCTTCCCGTACGAGGTCCCGTGCGCACGCCGGTCCGTGCCGCGCACGCGGTCGAGCAGGTCGTCGGCGGGGCAACGGCCCGGTATGACATAGCGGTCGAGGTACGCGGCGACGGCGCCGACGACCTCCCGGCTCGCGCCGAGCCGGGGCAGCGCCTCCAGGGCGGCCGAGAAACAGACCACGGCCACCTCGTGCAGCTCCGGGTCGGTGAGGCCGTAGCGGGCCGCGTCGGCCCACAGCGGGTTGTGCGGAGCGGGCAGCGACTGGGTGCGCTCGGCGAGCGGCTTGACCGCCCGGTAGGCCCGCTCGGCGGCCTCGGGGTCGTCGAAGAGCGCGGCTGTCACGGCGAGCGGCACGATCCAGCCGTCGTCGCCGGGCTGCGCGTCGATCATGCGCAGTTCGAGATGGCCACGCGGTCTGACCGGCGGGAACAGGGTCGTCAGGTGGTAGTCGAGATCCTCCTGCGTCGGCGGCCGGGGCACCCCGGACCGGATCCACTCCCGGAACGTCAGCCCGTCCTCCGGTACATCCCAGGGCCCGCTGTCCCGTCGTACGCACATCACCGGGGCGTCGAGCACATGCTGTGCCCAGGCCTGCCTCGGTTCGGCGTCCAACGAGGGCGCTCCGGCCCGTCCGGCGCCGATCTCCATCCACAGCACCTGCCGGGTGGAACGCCAGCCGGTGGGGTTGCGCACGGCGAGCGGGGAGTTGGCGAAGGCGGCCACGAGGACCGCGCCGAGCTGGTGCGCGAGCCACCAGCGCCGTCCGTGCCCCAGGGGCCCCGGCTCCTCGTGACCGGCGTCGAGACACACCTGCACGGAGGCCGAGGTGCACATCATGGCGCGGCCGGCCGGGCCGGTGAGGTCGAGGGAGCGCTCCAGGGCGTCGTAGCGCGGCTCGTGCAGGAAGCGGCGGGGCGGGTGCCAGGGGTCCTGGCCCATACCGACGAGCCCGAGACCGTCCTCGCGCAGTACCGCGCGAACGGCGTCCAGATCGGCGGAGACGGATCCTATGCACTCCATCAGGGTGTCGGCGGGAGCGGAACTGAGTTCCAGCTGACCGCCCGGTTCGACGGTGAGCGCCGACCTGAGAGGCAGGGTCCGCAGGGAAGCGTAGGCCGCTTCGAGCCGTGCGGGTGTCACGGGGAGCTGCGGCTGGCGCAGCTCATGGACGAGCCATTCCACCTCGACACCGAGGGTACGGGGCGGTCCGGTCTTGAAACAGATTCCCCGGACGAGGGCTTCGACCTCGGCCTCGGAGAGGGCGGTGCGGCGTTTGGTACAGCCACTCGCCGAAGTGGCAGTGGACGCATCGGACATGTAGGGATCCTCCTGAGATTCCACCATGCCGCCGGCCCGGCTTCGGGTGGGCCGGTCAGGCAACGCTCGTCCCACCCAAACCCCTCACGCCGAATCGCACAAGGGTGCACATGGGCACTTTCAGGACGATGGATCTCCGTTTCCATGACGTTTCCAGGCCGTTCGCCGACCCGGAAAACTCTGTTGCACCGCATGTCCAGCATCGCCCACGATGCCTGTATGAGCACGGCGGGGGAGCGAGTACCAGGCACGGTCATGGCGCACACGGGGGTGGCGCCATGAGCGCCCGCCTGCGCGACCTCGCGCGTGGTACGGAGGAGATCGTCGCGGCCGGTTCCTATCGAGCGTCCGACGGGCGTGAGGTGCAACTCGCCGCGACGATCAAGGCCGCCAGAGAGGGCACGCGCCTCTTCGGCCCGAGCCCACTGGACCTACTCCGGGCACCCTCACCGCTGGCCACCTCCTTCGAGGTCACAGGCGAGAGCAGCCTGGAGGCCGCCCGCCGCCTCCCCGGCCCGGTGGCGGTCCTGAACTTCTCCTCGGCCCGCAATCCGGGCGGCGGCTACCTGAACGGCGCCCAGGCCCAGGAAGAGGCCCTGTGTCGAGCCTCGGCGCTGTACACCTGCCTGACGGCGGTGCGCGAGTTCTACGACCACCACCGCACCCACCGCGACCCGTTCTACACGGACCGCGTCATCCACTCACCCGGGGTCCCGGTCTTCCGCGACGACCGTGGCCACCTCCTGGACACCTCATACACGGCGGGCTTCCTGACCTCGGCGGCCCCGAACGCGGGGGTGATCCGACGAACGTCCCCGGAGCGCGAGGCGGCCATCCCACAGGCCCTCGCATCACGTGCGGAACGGGTCCTGGAGGTGGCCGCGAGGGAGGGCTACCGCCGCCTGGTCCTGGGCGCATGGGGCTGCGGAGTCTTCCAGAACGACCCGCGCATGGTGGCGGCCACGTTCAGAGACCTCCTGGTGGGCGGCCGTTTCGAGGGCAGATTCGAGAGGGTCGTGTTCGCAATCCTGGACCGCACGAGAGGCGCGACGACAAGGGCTGCATTTGAACATACGTTCGCTGGAGCGACCTGCCTTTAGGGGCGCGGGGAACTGCGCGACCAGCCCCCACAGACCCGCACCCGGCGAACAACCGAAACTCACCGCCACCCGTACCGCTCCTGCAACCGCCGAACAACAGAGTTGAACCGCATCCGATCCAACGCACAAGCCTCCCGCCGCATCCCGTCTTCGAACAGCCGCAGCACCCGATCCACATCAACCCAGGAATCGCGCCCGGTCCGATCCCAGGGCCCGCTGCCAATGGCGACCCACTCCCGATCCCCGTCATGCCGCTTGCTGGACAACTGCACGGCCAGAAACGTCCCCCCGGCCTCACGGGCGACGACAAGGACGGGCCGGTCCTTCCCCCGCCCGTCGTTCTCCTCGAACGGCACCCAGGTCCACACGATCTCCCCGGGATCGGGATCCCCGTCGTGGGCGGGCGAGTACTCCGTACGCACCCGCCCCACATCGCGAGGATCGGCCTCGGTGGTGGCGGAGGGGCCGTAACGCCCCGGAACATCGGCATCGGGAAAGGCAGTCACGAGGCACACGTTAGAGCCTGCGTACTGCCCTTCCCCGCATCACCCCTGCTCCTTCACCTACTCCTTCTCCACCGGCACCTTCTGCGTAGCCGGCGCCGCCACCCCGTTCAGCGCCGAAGTCCCGTTCGCCGACTGCCCGTTCTGGTTCATGGACGCGAGCAGCTGTCGTGCAAGGCCCAGCCCCGTACCGCCCATCGTGAGGGCCTTGGCGAGCATCTCCGCCATACCGTCCGCGCCGTTGAGCACCACCATGTTGTCCACGCTGCCGAACGCGGACGCACCGGCCTTCACGATCTCCGGCCAGTTCTCGGCGAGTTGCTGGGCGACCACGGCCTCCTGGTTCTCCGCGAGCGCGGCGGCCCGCGCCTTGATGGTCTCCGCCTCCGCGAGCCCCTGCGCCCGGGTCGCCTCGGCGGCGGCGAGCCCCTTGGCCTGGGACGCGGCGGCCTCGGCCTCACCGGTGGCCCTGGTCGCCAGGGCGGCGGCCGTACCCCGTGCCTTGGTCGCCTCGGCCTCGGCGGTCGCGGCCGTCTTGACCCGGTTCGCCTCGGCCAGGGCCGCCAGCTCCGTCTCCTTGGCCTTGGCCTGCGCCGCCGAGATCCGCGCGTCACGCTCGGCCTCGGCCCGCGCCCGCGTCTCGTAGGCCTGCGCGTCCGCCGGCTTGCGGACGTCCGCCTGGAGCTGCTGTTCCCGGCGCAGGGCGTCGAGTTCGGCGATGCGGGTCTCCTGGACGACGACGTCCTGCCGGGCGGCGGCGTCCGCGAGCGGTCCGGCCTGGCGGGCCTTCGCCGCTGCCTTGTCGCGCTCCGCCTGGTACCCGGCCTGGAGGATCTCGCTGTCCCGGGTGGCCTCCGACATCCGCGCCGCGGCCTTCTGCTCGGCCTCGGTGGCGAGCCGGTTCGCCTCGGCCTGTGCTATCCGCGCGTCCCGCTGGACGGCGGCTGCGTGCGGCATGGCGAGGTTCTTGATGTACCCGGTCGGGTCCTCGATCTCGTGGATCTGGAGGGAGTCCACGATCAGCCCGAGCTTCTCCATCTCGGTGCCGCACGCGGCCCGGGTCTGCCCGGTGAGCTTCTCGCGGTCGCGGATCATCTCCTCGACGGTCAACCCGCCGACGATGGACCGCAGATGACCGGCGAACACGTTGTGCACGCGCTCCGCCATCATCTTCTGCTGGTCGAGGAAGCGACGGCCCGCGTTGGCGATCGACACGAAGTCGTCGCCCACCTTGAAGATGACCACGCCCCGCACCTTCAGCGGAATGCCCTGGGTGGTCACACAGTCCACGTGCAGCTCGGTCTCGTTGAGGTCGAGCGAGATCTTCCGCACCGCCTGCATCCCGGGCAGCACGAGCGTGCCCCGCCCGGTGACGATCCGGAACCCCATGCCTTCCTCAAGGCCTTCGGTCCTGTGCTTGGAACCGGAGATGATGAGTGCCTCGTTGGGTTCAGCGACCCGCCACATCATCTTGAACACACCGATGAGAACGAGGATCCCGGCTACCGCGATCCCCGCAACGACGCCGACGAACATCGGCATACGCCCCCTTTGCCTGGTGCCCTTTCGGCACCGAACGAAGGCAAGGGTGCTCCTGCGCGACGCAGGGGTACAGATGCTGACGAATCCTTGTTGCAAGCTTGACGCACACGTGATCGTCCGCAGACGATTCGGTCACCCGGTGTGCCCGGCCGGACTCAACTGTCGTACGCGGCGGTGACGTAGACCGTCCGAGGCGGCAGGTACTCCACGACCATCACCACCGTCCCCCGCTCGATGCGGTCCTGCGCGGCTGCGGGATACGCCAGGAAGTGCTCGGCGCCACCGCGCACCCGGACGATCACCTCGCCGACCAGCCCCGGTCCGATCGTGCCGGTCACCCGCCCCATCAAGCCGACCATCGGCGCGTCGTCCATGGTCACAGCGTACGGGCCGAAGCCCCCTTATGCCGCTGCCGAGTCGGCGACGGGTTCGTACGGCGGCCACCGCTCGTGCCAGCGCAGGTCGGCCTCCAACTGCGCGGCCAGCGAGACCAGCAGCGGCTCACTGTTCGCCGGACCGAGCAACTGGGCGCCCACCGGCAGCCCTTCACCCACGAACCCCGCCGGGACGTTCACCCCGGGCCAGCCCAGCACGTTCCACGGCCAGGCGTACGGGCAGGCGGCGATCATCGCGCGGTCGGTCGCCAGTCCGTTCAGCGGCAGCATCGCCCCGATGCGCGGCGGGGGAGCGGCCGTCGTCGGCGAGAGGATCACGTCGTACGAGGAGAACAGAGCGCCGATCCGCCGTTGCAAGGCGGACTCCGCCCGCCGGGCCAGTCGCAGCGGGGGCCCGCCGAGCAACCGGCCGAGCCGGGCGGCGTCCAGGGTGCGCCGGTCGAGGAGCGCGGGGAAGGGGGCCTCGCGGACCCGCTCGGCGAGACCGGCGGTGGCGCGGGGGACGAAGGTGAGCCCGATCTGCCCGTACGCAGGGTCGGCCTCCTCGACCGTGTGGCCCAACGCGACGAGTTTCTCGGCGAGTTGGACGATCCGGGCCCGTACGTCGGGCTGGAGCCGGGCGGGCAGCGCGGTGAACGGCGGTTTGAGGGAGAGCGCGATGCGCAGTCGTCCGGGGTCGCGGCCGGCCGCCTCGGACGCGCTGATCGTCCGCGGTTGATGCAGGTCCCGTACGTGGTTGCCGCTCGCCGCGTCCAGGAGGAGGGCCGCGTCCGCGACCGTACGGGCCAGGGTGCCGTTGACCGTGATGCCCTGGAAGGACTCGGGGCGCGGCCAGGTCGAGACGCGTCCGCGCTGCGGCTTGATGCCGATCAGATGGGTCCAGGACGCGGGGATGCGCACCGAGCCGGCGCCGTCCGAGCCGAGAGCGGCGGGGACCAGGCCCGCGGCGACGGCGGCGGCCGAACCGCCGGACGAGCCGCCCGGGGTGTGGTCGGGATGCCAGGGATTGCGGGTCGCGCCGAAGGCGGGGCCCTCGGTGAAGGGCCACTGGCCGAGTTCGCAGGTGTTGGTCTTGCCGATGACGATCGCCCCGGCCGCGCGCAGCCGTCGCACGGCCTCCCCGTCCTCGGCCACCGGCGGGAACTCGCCCGGACAGCCGAACGCGGTCGGCTCGCCCGCCACGTCCGTGTCGTCCTTCACGGCCACCGGTACGCCGAGCAGCATCCGGCGTCCTCCTGCCGCCAACTCCCGGTCGGCCGCGTCGGCTTCGGCGAGCGCCGCCTCGGCCCGTACGAGCCGGAACGCGTTGAGGGTGCCCTGCGTCGCTCCGATCCGGGCGAGGGCCTGCTCGACGAGGGTCCGCGAGGTCACCTCGCCGTCGGCCAGCGCACGGGCGCACTCCGTGAGCCCGGCGGCACGTGCGGCACGTTCGGCAGTCATCCGGACACCTCCGTCGCACACCGTCATGCCACGCCGGTGTGTTCCCCATAGCTATTTCACAGCTTCCTACCGAACGGTAACGGCTGGCGGGGCGGCGCGGTGCGGTATGTCGAATGCGGCGCGGCCGGGCGGAAGTTCACAGGTCCGGAGCGTGTCGGAAGTATTGACGTGCGCACGACTCGGACCTACGGTCTGACCGATTTACCGAACCGCGTTCGCAATGTCGAACGTGGAGAGCCGTCGGTTGGATCGTCAAGGAGCCGCTCGTGACCAGACCCCGCCCCACCCCCTCCCGCCGCAGCCTCCTGCGCGCGCTGGCCGCTCTGCCCGCCTCGGCGCTCGTGCTGGGCGAATTCCCCGGACTGCTCGGCACCGCCGCCGCGGCGGCCCCGCCCAGCGGCTCCGCCACGCGCTACACCATCGTGCCGTTCCTCAACAGCAACGACGGCACGGTGAACGTCTACCAGTCCGACGACGCCACCGACTTCCGGCTCGTGCAGTCCTCGGCCTACACCCCGCCCAGCAACCGCATCCGCGACGCGAGCGTCTTCAAGCACACCAACGGCTACTACTACGTCACCTACACCACGCACACCTGGCAGGACACCAGCACCACCATCGGCTTCGCCCGCAGCTCGGACCGCGTCAACTGGACCTTCCTGTACGACTACACGGTCCCGATCACCAGTCTGTCCCGCGCGTGGGCGCCCGAGTGGTTCGTCGACAGCGACGGCAGCGTCAACGTCATCGTGTCCTGCTCGGTCACCAGCGACGAGTGGATCTTCACCCCGTATCTGCTCAAGGCGACCAACTCGGCGCTCACGGCGTGGACTTCACCGGTGGCCCTGTCCGGCATAGGCTCGAACCACATCGACACGTGCATCGTGAAGATCGGCTCGACCTACCACGCCTTCCCGAAGAACGAGACGACGAAGTACATCGAGTACGCCACCGCGACCAGCCTCGCCGGCCCCTACACCATCTCGAAGACCGGCAACTGGGCCGGCTGGGGCAGCTACCGCGAGGGCCCGTCCGTGATCCAGCTCGACAACGGCGGCTGGCGGATCTTCTTCGACGGTTACGGCGACGGGACCTACTACTACAGCGACAGCTACGACACGTTCGCCACCTGGACCGCCCCCAAGGCGCTGCCCGTGGTATCCGGTACGGCACGCCACTTCACCGTCATCAAGGAGACGGTCAGCGGCGGCCCGACCCTGTCGACCGGCGTGACCCGCTCCTTCCGGTCGGCCAACTACTCGACGCGGTACTGGACGGTGGAGTCCTCCCTGCTCAACCTCCCCGTGGTGAGCAGCTCCAGCACCACCGCGGTCAAGCAGGCGGCCACCTTCACGGTCGTCGCGGGCCTCGCCGACGCCAACGGCTATTCGTTCAGGGACAGTTCGGGCAACTATCTGCGCCACTACAACTACCGCGCCCGCTTCGACGCCAACGACGGCACGACGTCCTTCGCGAAGGACGCCACGTTCATCGCCCGGACGGGCACGGCGTCGGGCTCGATCCGCTTCGAGTCGTACAACTACCCCGGCTACTTCCTGCGCCACTACAACTACCAGCTGCGCGTGGACGTGACAGACGGCACGGACACCTTCCGGCAGGACAGCTCCTTCACCCCGGTGACGGCCTGGGCGTAACTCCATTGCTTTCTAAGTGAGTTACGCGCGTCCCAAATGCCGCATGGTCAGGGCCAGTTGCAGTCTGAGCCTGCCCTGCGGGGGACGGACGGGCCACCCGAGCAGTGCCTCGGCGTGGCCCAACCGGTCCTGGAGCGTGGAGTGGTGGACGTTGACCTCGACGGCGGCTCCCCGCAGGCTCGCCGTCGAGGCGACGGCGTGCAACGTCGTCAGTATCCAGGGTGCGTCCGCGACCGCCGCCTCCAGCGCCTGGACGTCGGGCGGCGGATCGGCCCCCGGCACGACCAGCTCGGCGAGCAGCCCGATACCGCCCAGCTCATCGGCGTACACGACCCGTGGTCCGGGGGAGTGCGGGGTGCCGTCGGCGGTGAACCGGAGCGCGGTCCGGGCGGCGGCCCAGGAGCCCGGCAGTTCGAGCACCGGCCCGGCGGGGCCGACTCCGACCCGGCCGGGCGGGAGAGCGGGGTCGGGGGATCTGACGTGATCCGGTGAGTCCGGGCCGCCCTCGAAGGGGGCGGGCCTGCGCAGGGCGGACGCGGTCAGGATCCGGGGCGGGCCGTCCAGCGGGGCGACCGCGCGGGCCGGGGAGGCGGGGTCCAGGCCCAGAGCGCGGGCCGCGTGCAGCCGTACCTGCTCGGGTGCGGTGGCGTCGAGGAGAGTCTCGACGAGCGCCGGGTCGTCGGCGCGGGCCGCCGGTGCGCGGCCACGGGTGCGGTCGAGGACGGTACGGATGGCTGCCGCCGCGCGTTCCAGGATCACCGCGTCGACGACGCTGGGTGCTTCGGCTCGCTCCAGCCACAGGGCCGGGGCGCCGTCCGGTGACAGCGGGGCGGAGGGCCAGGCGGGGTCGGGCGGCTGGTCCGTGTCGCGGCGGCGGCCGTCGGTCTCGACCCGCAGGTGTACGCGCCGGCCGGCGTCGGCGAGCCGTGCGGGGCAGCCGGCCAGGACGGAGGCGCCGCGCACCAGCGCCTCAAGGCCGGCGCGGTGCTCGGCCAGGCGGTCGAAGTAGGCGATGACCCGGACGGCGGCACCGGCGTCCGGGTCCAGCGCGGTCAGGCGCCCCGCCAGCTCTTTCATGCGCCCCATGGTGCCAGTTGCTCCGCAGGTTGTGCGGTTCCTTGTCCGCGGGCCCGGTGGGGGCTGGGCGCGCAGTTCCTCGCACCCCTATGGGGGCTGCGCCCCCGGTCCCCCGGGCACAGGGGCTGTCGGTTCGGTGTTCTGGTGCGGGTTCGGTGGGGGCTGGGCGCGCAGTTCCCCGCGCTCATATGGGGGCTGCGCCCCCATATGAGGGGACTGGTCGCCCGAGTCTTGTCGCTGGGGGCGCAGTAGGGCCCTTGGTGGGGCGCAGCCCCCTAAGGGGCGCGGGGAACTGCGCGCCCAGCCCCCACGGACCCGCAGCGAACAACCCTCCCCGCGCCCCCCTCACTCCGCCAGCAGCCTGCGCAGCCACTTCACCTGGGCCGACTGGCTGGCCTGGGAGAGGGCTGCCTGGGGGGCGAAGCCGTCGAAGCCGTGGAAGCCGCCCGGCCAGACGTGCAGCTCGGCCGCGCCGCCGGCCTGCCAGAGGCGGGTGGCGTAGGCCACGACCTCGTCGCGGAACGTCTCGGCGGAGCCGACGTCGAGGAAGGCCGGGGGGAGGCCGGACAGGTCCTCCGCGCGGGCGGGGGCGGCGTACGGGGAGACGTCCGGGCCGCCGCGCTCCGCGCCGAGCAACGCCGTCCAGCCCGTCTCGTTGGCCGTGCGGTCCCACACGCCCACGCCCGCCATCTGGTGCGAGGAAACGGTGTCGTTGCGGTCGTCGAGCATCGGGCACATCAGCAGCTGTCCGAGGGGGCGCGGTCCCTTGCGGTCCCTCAGGAGCAGCGCCAGCGCCGCCGTCAGGCCACCGCCCGCGCTGGCCCCCGCGATGACGATCCGCTCGGGATCGGCGCCGATCTCCTCGGCGTGGTCGGCGGTCCACAGCAGTCCGGCGTAGACGTCGTCGATCGGTGCCGGGTACGGATGCTCCGGCGCCAGGCGGTACTCCACCGACACCACCACCGCGCCCAGCTCCTTGCCCCACCGCAGCGGCCCGTCCACGCCGACGCGGTTGTTGCCGATGACCATGCCGCCACCGTGGACGTGGTAGATCACGGGGAGTGGATTCTCTGTCGCCGGAGCGGTCGGGCGACAGATCAGCAGCGAGATGTCCGGCGCGTTCTCCGGGCCCGGCACGACCCGGTCCTCGACCTCGAAGGCTCCGCCCAGCGTCAGGTCCATGTCCGCCAGCATCGCGAGACCGGGCCCGTTGCGGGTGGCCTCGATCTCGTCCATCGTCAGCTGGGGCGGCACCGCGTCCTTGAGCATCTCCAGGACGGCGGCGAGTTCGGGGTCGAACGGGGGCGGCGTAAGCGTCATTGTCTCTGTTCCTCATGCTGCGTGCGGCGGATCGTACGACGATGATCCGCGCGCCCGCCGGATTCCGGAGCGCCGCCGTCCGGCGGGACTTGCCCGCCATCCGGCGGGTAGCCCGGTCGGCCCAGCCGCGGCCGGACCGGCGCACGCACCGGTGACCTGGGATTTTGCCAGGTAATGAGCCGTTGTTCACCGCTTCGGGGTGGAAGTGATCACTGGTGATGACAACGCTGCCATTGCACATCTTTTCTTTGGAGTACCTGTGAACGTCTCTTTCAACGTCTGGGCGCTGACCGTCGTCGCCCTGTGCGTCCTCGTCGCCGTCGATTTCTTCATCGGCCGCAAGCCCCACGACGTGTCCCTGAAGGAGGCCAGCACCTGGACCGTGGTGTGGGTGGTCCTCGCCTGTCTGTTCGGGCTCGGGCTGCTGATCTACGGCGGGAGCAAGCCCACGGGTGAGTTCTTCGCGGGGTACATCACCGAGAAGTCGCTGAGTGTCGACAACCTCTTCGTCTTCGTCCTGATCATGGGCAAGTTCGCGGTGCCCTCGCAGTACCAGCAGCGGGTGCTGATGGTCGGCGTGCTCGTCGCCCTCGTGCTGCGGGCCGGGTTCATCGCGGCCGGCGCGGCGATCATCTCCACGTTCTCGTGGGTCTTCTACATCTTCGGCGCCTTCCTCATCTGGACCGCCTGGAAGCTCGTCCAGGACGCCAAGAAGGGCTCGCACGGGGAGGGGGCCGAAGAGTACGAGGAGAACAAGCTGCTCAAGATGGCCGAGCAGCGGTTCGGCGTCGCCGACCGGTACCACGGCACCAAGCTGTTCATCGTCGAGAACGGCAAGCGGATCATGACGCCGATGATGGTGGTGATGCTCGCGATCGGCTCCACGGACGTGCTGTTCGCGCTCGACTCCATCCCCGCCATCTACGGGCTGACCCAGGACCCCTACATCGTCTT
This sequence comes from Streptomyces sp. NPDC000878, assembly GCF_053599695.1. NCBI lineage: Bacteria > Bacillati > Actinomycetota > Actinomycetes > Kitasatosporales > Streptomycetaceae > Streptomyces > Streptomyces sp. NPDC000878. The sequence goes on from NZ_JBSFMT010000006.1 coordinate 223,737, forward strand.
CACCGCCAACGCCTTCGCCCTGATGGGTCTGCGCCAGCTGTACTTCCTCATCGGCGGCCTGCTGAAGAAGCTGGTCCACCTCAGTTACGGCCTGTCGATCATCCTGGGCTTCATCGGCGTGAAACTGGTGCTGCACGCGCTGCACGAGTCCGGCGTGCACGTGCCGGAGATCTCCATCCCCTTCTCGCTCGGCTTCATCGTCCTCGTCCTGGCCGTCACGACCGTGACGAGCCTGCGGGCCTCGAAGAAGCAGGAGGAGGCCGAAGCCGAGGCCGAAGCCGAGGCCGAAGCCCAGGCTTGACTTCGTGTGCGCTCCAGGAACTAGCTTCGCTCGGGGAACACCGCTGGATGCAGGCGAACGGAGACGGACATGCGGCTCGGCGTGCACATCAACAGGTTCAACCACTCCTCGGGTGCCGCCGCGCTCGGCCCCGAACTGGCGGCGGCCGGTGCCGCGGCCGAGGCGGCGGGCGTCCACCGGCTCACGGTCATGGACCACTACTTCCAGATGGAGTTCAACGGCGGCGCCGAGGACCCCATGCTGGAGGCCTACACGACCCTCGGCTTCCTCGCCGCCCACACCTCCACGATCCGCCTCGGCGCGCTGGTGACCGGGGTGACGTACCGCCACCCCGGCCTGCTCGCCAAGATCGCCACCACCCTCGACGTGCTGTCCGGCGGCCGGGCCACCCTCGGCATCGGGGCCGCATGGTACGACCGCGAGCACGAGGGGCTCGGGGTGCCGTACCCGGCGACGGCCGAGCGCTTCGAGCGACTGGAGGAGACCCTGCGGATCTGCCTCCAGATGTGGGACCCGGACGCCAACGGGCCCTTCGAGGGCACCCACTACCGGCTCGCCGAGACCCTCTGCGTCCCGGCGCCGGTCAGCTCACCGCACCCGGAGATCATGATCGGCGGCGGAGGCGAGCGGAAGACGCTGCGCCTGGTCGCCCAGTACGCGGACGCCTGCAACCTGTTCGCGACCAGCCCGGAAGAGGTCGGGCACAAGCTCGACGTCCTGCGCGGCCACTGCGACAGCGTCGGACGCCCGTACGACGACATCACCAGGACGCTCGTCTACATGGGCGAGGCGCTGGCCGAGAACGACGTCGACGCCTTCGTCCGGGACATCGAGGGCTACGCGAAGTTCGGCATCGAGACGGTGATGCTGGGACCGCGTACGGGCGAACCGGCCGCGTGGATCGAGCAGTTCGTGGCCCCGGCGGTGCGGCGCGCGGCCGAGCTGGGCTGAGACGAGACAAGAAAAGGGGCCGGAGCCCGTGCGGCTCCGGCCCTCTCTCATGCGTACGTCGTCACGAGTACGTCGAATCAGGCGGCGGCGGGCGTGGCCTGGCCGTGGATCAGGCCGATGACCTCGGTCAGCTGCGCGGCGACCTCGGCGTCGTCGGCGGGGTGGGTCTCGGCGAAGCGGACCACGGAGCCGGGGATGGAGAGCTTGATGTCCTCAAGGACCTTGGCACCGGCGATGCCCACGGCCTTGCGGGCCTCGTCCTGCGCCCAGACGCCGCCGAACTGGCCGTAGGCGGTGCCGACCACGGCGACCGGCTTGTCGGAGAGGGCGCCGGCGCCGTGCGGGCGGGACAGCCAGTCGATGGCGTTCTTCAGGACGGCCGGAATCGTGCCGTTGTACTCGGGGGAGAAGAGCAGCAGGGCGTCGGCCGTGCCGGCGGCCTCACGCAGCGCGGCGGCGGCGGCCGGGACGCTGCCCTCGACGTCGATGTCCTCGTTGTAGAACGGGATGTCGGCAAGGCCTTCGTACAGCACGACCTCGGCGCCCTCGGGAGAGAGCTTCACGGCGGCCTCTGCGAGCTGACGGTTGTGCGAACCGGCACGAAGGCTGCCGACGAGAGCAAGGATGCGAACAGACATGGGGGACTCCACAGGGGGGCTGAAACGTGGTCGTTACGATCCGGACCGAGGTCCGTTTAAAGTTGTACCAGTGAAACGGACCAGGGTCCAGTTTTCTTCCTGGGCGTTACGCTGTCTTCATGTCCGAGTCCCTGCCGCCCTTCCCGAAGCCCTCGGGCCGGGCTGAGGCGCCCCAGCTGCTGGAACTGAGCACCGGCATCGGCGCCGAAGCCGACGAGCCGTGCCTGCGCGCCGACGCCGCGCGCAACCGCGCCCGCCTGCTGGAGGCCGCCGCGCGGCTGGTGGAGGAGTGCGGGGTGGGCTGCGTGACCATGGAGGCGGTGGCCGTCGCGGCACAGGTGGGCAAGGGCACCGTGTTCCGGCGCTTCGGGGACCGCACCGGCCTGCTGATGGCGCTGCTCGACCACTCGGAGAAGAAGCTCCAGGCCGCCTTCCTGTCCGGCCCGCCGCCGCTCGGACCGGGAGCGCCGCCCGTGGAGCGGCTGCGCGCGTTCGGTGTCGCGGTGCTGCGCCGGACCGTCGACGAGCTGGAACTGCAACTGGCCGCCGAGGGCGAACCGGGCCGCCGCTTCGCTTCCGCACCCCGCATGGTGCTGTCCGGGCACGTCACCCTGCTGCTGCGGCAGACCATTCCGGACGCCGACTGCGAACTTCTCGCGAAAACGCTGATGGGCTATCTGGATCCGGCCCTTGTCCACCACTTGACCAAGCAGTGCGGGATGCCGACGGCGCGGCTGGAGGCGGGCTGGATCGACCTCGTCGACCGGATCGCCGGTGGTACGCCTTCGTATTGACCGCGAGTTTCGGCCATTCGCCGGGCAGGTGCTCCGGCCCGCACGGGTGGTCAACCAGTGCAATCCGTCCGGGACTTGGTGCGGGCTGTCCGGAAAGCGCGTTCGGTGCGCGGCTGTTCGGGGTCGGGCCCCGAACCCGTAGTCCAGCCGCTCTCGGCAATCCGGAAACGATCTTTTGATGATCTTTCTGAAGCGTTTCAGTAAAGCGCTTTCCTGAAGCGCTTTCGTCAACCGCCTTTGCTACCGGGTCGATTGCGAAGTTCCCCCGCTCCGAACCTTGCCCCGAGCTTCTGCAAAGATGCCGTACGTCATGGTGCAGATACCGAATTCGGCCGCCCCGGCGGCGTCCCAGCCGCGCTCCGTGCCCACGAGCGCGGATGTGGCACGCCTGGCCGGCGTCTCGCGCGCAACCGTCTCCTACGTCCTCAACAACACCAGTGCCGTCCGGATCAGCGAACCCACCCGCCGCCGTGTCCACGAGGCCGCGGAGGAACTCGGGTACGTTCCGCACGCGGCGGCCCGCAGCCTGCGGGCCGGCCACAGCCGTATGGTCCTGATGCCCGCCCCGAGCGTGCCGATAGGCCCGCTCTACAGCCAGTTCATCAACGAACTCCAGTGGGCGCTCAGCCGCCTCGACTACACCGTCGTGCAGTACGCCTCCGTCGGTCTGCGCGGGGACGAGGCCGCCCGGGCCTGGGCCGAACTGCGGCCCGCCGCCGTCCTCGTGCCCGTCGGCGGGCTCGGACCGCAGGGCGTGGCCGTCCTGAAGCGCTCCGGCGCTCGGGCCGTCGTCACGCTCGGTTCCGAGCGCATCGAGGGCGCGCACAGCCTGCTCATCGACCACGAGGGTGTCGGCCGCACGGCGGGCGCCCACCTGTACGCCCGAGGCCGTCGCCGCATCGGCGTCGTCGTGCCCGAGGAGCCGGGCCTGAAGGTCTTCTCCAAGCCCCGTCTCGACGGGGTGCGCGGCGCGGTGGAGGGCACGGACGCCTCGGTGACCGTGCTGTCGCTCGCCTACGAGGAGGAGTCAGCGGCCCGCCTCGCCGCCCGCTGGCCCGAACTCGGCCTGGACGCCGTCTTCGGGTTCAACGACGAGTACGCGATGCTCCTGATGCGCGCCCTCCAGGACGAGGGCGTCACCGTCCCCGACGACACGGCGCTCGTCGGTGCCGACGACCTGATCCTCGGCCGGCTGCTGCGGCCCAGACTGAGCACGGTCCACATCGAACTCCCGGCCGGGAAGGACCTCGCGGAACTCGTCGACCGCGCGGTACGCAACCCCGGCGCCGCCCCCGAGACCCACCACGTCCTCGGCGCGACACTCGTCCACCGCGACTCCAGCTGAATCGCTGCGCTGGGCTTTGGGGGGTCGGGTGCGTGGGGTCGGGGGTTCGGTGCGGGTCCGGTGGGGGCTGGTCGCGCAGTTCCTCGCGCCCCTGTTGGGGGCGCGTCTGAGCGTGCCCCCTCGGTGTGATGCTCGTTCGTCGCGGCTTCAGGTGTGTGAGGTTTAGGGTCTGCTGCGGGTTCGGTGGGGGCTGGTCGCGCAGTTCCTCGCGCCCCTGTCGAGGCGCGTCTCGCTGGCGTGCGTGGGGGAAGTGTCGTTGCTTTTCGCTGACCCGAACCGTCTGACAGGCCATAGGATGTTGCACGCTCAACCAGCTGGGGATGCCGTCGAACACCGGACGCCGCGTGCTGCTCTGCCGTGCGCCGGATCACCGCATCCCGCTCCGCGGCCGACGAACGGCCGCGAACCACACGGGACCCGCGTTCGCTCCGCGCGTCCCGCCGGTGACTGAAACGGAGAGCCGCAATGCCGTTGCTCGACCCCAAGACCTGGCAGTCCCACGCCGCCCGTCCCCTGTCGGGCCCCGAGTACACCGTCACCGAGCCCGCCACCGGCGAGGCGCTCGGCACGGTCGTGCTCGCCACCGGTGAGGACGTCGGACCGGCCGCGCAGGCCGCCCGTACCGCCCAGGCGGCCTGGGCACGCACCCCGCACTTCGTCCGCGCCGGAGTGCTCCGCAAGGCGGGCGACCTGTTCGCCGCGCACACCGAGGAACTGCGCGACTGGATCGTCCGCGAGTCGGGCTCGATTCCCGGCAAGGCCGAGTTCGAGCTGCATGTCGCCGCTCAGGAGTGCTACGAGGCCGCCGCTCTCGCCTCCCGCCCCGCCGGACAGGTGCTGCCCTCCGAGGCGCCCCGGCTGTCCTACACCCGGCGCGTGCCCGTCGGAGTGGTCGGCGTGATCTCGCCGTTCAACGCCCCGCTGATCCTCTCCATCCGCTCCGTCGCCCCGGCCCTCGCGCTCGGCAACGCGGTCGTCCTGAAGCCGGACCCGCGTACGGCGGTCTGCGGCGGGCTGTCCCTGGCCGCGATCTTCGCCGAGGCTGGCCTGCCCGAGGACCTGCTGCACGTACTGCCGGGCGGCCCCGACGCGGGTCAGGCACTGGTCGCCGACCCGCTCGTCCCCGTCATCTCCTTCACCGGCTCCACGGCCGCGGGCCGGGCCGTCGGCGAGGCGGCCGGCCGTCACCTCAAGCGCGCGCACCTCGAACTCGGCGGCAACTCCGCCCTGGTCGTCCTGGAGGACGCCGACCTCGACGCGGTGATCTCCACCGCCGCCTGGGGCTCCTTCTTCCACCAGGGCCAGATCTGCATGACGACCGGCCGCCACCTCGTCCACGAGTCGCTGTACGGGGAGTACGTCGAGCGGCTCGCCGCCAAGGCCGACTCCCTCGCCGTCGGCGACCCGCACCGCGCCCAGGTCCACCTCGGCCCGATCATCGACGGCGCCCAACTGGCCAAGATCCACGGCCTGGTGGAGTCCAGCACGGCGAGTGGCGCGAGGCTTGCGGCCGGCGGCACGCATGAGGACCTCTTCTACCGGCCGACGGTTCTTGCCGACGTCGATGAGCGGACCCCCGCGTATGCGGAGGAGGTCTTCGGGCCGGTTGCGCCCGTGCGCTCGTTCGCGACCGTCGATGAGGCTGCCGCCCTTGCCGCGGACGGTCCCTACGGGCTGTCGCTCGGCATCGTCACGCGTGACACGGCACGTGGCCTGGACCTTGCCGAGCGCATTCCGACCGGGATCGTCCACATCAACGATCAGACGGTCAACGACGAGGCCGTGGCGCCGTTCGGTGGGGTTGCCGCGTCCGGCACGGGTGCGCGGTTCGGTGGGGAGTCGAACTTGGAGGCGTTCACTGACGTGCGGTGGACGACTGTGCGGGGGGATGTGGCGCCGTACCCGTTCTAAGCGCTCGGCTTGGAAGGCCGGTGCGTTGTCGGCTGCGGGTTCGTTGTGGCTGGTCGCGCAGTTCCCCGCGCCCCTGCGGGCTGCGGCGCCCCAGGGGACGCGGGCCCCGGCCTGGCTACTCGGCCTGCTGGGCCGCCACCGACTTGCGGACCTCGTCCATGTCGAGCTTGCGGGCCTGGCCGATGACGTCTGTCAGGGCGGCCTCGGGGAGGGCGCCCGGCTGGGCGAAGACGGCGACCTGGTCGCGGACGATCATCAGGGTCGGGATGGACTGGATACCGAAGGCCTGCGCCAGCTCCGGCTGCGCCTCCGTGTCGATCTTGCCGAACACCAGGTCCGGGTTGTCCTCGGCGGCCTTCTCGTACACCGGGGCGAACTGACGGCACGGTCCGCACCACGACGCCCAGAAGTCGATCAGCACGAACTCGTTCTCCGTGACCGTCTGGTCGAAGTTCTCCTTGGTCAGCTCCACGGTGCTGCTCATGACCTGATTCCTCTTCCTGCTGTCGGGTCGTTTCCGGTGAGTCGCGCTCGGACAACACGTCCCGGCGACGGCGTATTCCGCGCGCTTACCCGTGTGGCCACCGGGCACACCACCCACCAGACTGGCCCCATGACGGAAACGGAATCCAACGTGTACGACGTAGTGGTGCTGGGTGCCGGACCCGTGGGGGAGAACGTCGCCGACCGCACTCGCGCGGCCGGTCTCTCCACCGCGATCGTGGAGAGCGAACTGGTCGGCGGCGAGTGCTCCTACTGGGCCTGTATGCCCAGCAAGGCCCTGCTGCGCCCGGTCATCGCCCGCGCCGACGCCCGCCGCGTGCCCGGCCTGAGCCACCTCGTCCAGGGCCCCCTGGACGCCGAGGCGGTCCTCGCCCACCGTGACTACGAGACCTCGAACTGGCAGGACGACGGACAGATCGGCTGGCTGGAGAGCATCGGCGCCGATCTCTACCGGGGCCAGGGGCGCCTGGCCGGGACCCGCACGGTGACGGTGACCGGCGAGGACGGCTCGACGCGCGTGCTCACGGCCCGGCACGCGGTCGCCGTGTGCACGGGCACCAGCGCCCAGCTGCCCGACCTGCCGGGTCTCGCCGAGGTCGGACCCTGGACGAGCCGGGAGGCGACCAGCGCCAAGTCGGTGCCCGGCAGACTGATCGTGGTCGGCGGCGGTGTCGTCGCCGTCGAGATGGCCACGGCCTGGCAGGCGCTCGGCTCGCAGGTCACCCTGCTGGTGCGCGGCAAGGGCCTGCTGCCCCGCATGGAGCCCTTCGCGGGCGAGCTGGTCGCCGAGGCGCTGGCGGAGGCGGGCACCGACGTCCGCACGGGGACCTCGGTCCAGTCGGTGACCAGGGAGAACGGCACCGTCGTGGCGGTCACGGACACCGGCGACCGGATCGAGGCCGACGAGATCCTCTTCGCCGTCGGCCGCGCCCCGCGCACCGACGACATCGGCCTCGACACGGTCGGTCTGGAGCCGGGCTCCTGGCTGCCGGTCGACGACAGCCTGCGGGTCACCGGCAGCGAGTGGCTGTACGGGGTCGGCGACGTCAACCACCGCGCTCTCCTCACCCACCAGGGCAAGTACCAGGCCCGGATCGCGGGCGCCGCCATCGCTGCCCGCGCGGCCGGCGTACCGCTCCTGGAGACCGACCCCTGGGGTGCCCACGCGGCCACCGCCGATCATGGCGCGGTCCCGCAGGTCGTGTTCACCGACCCGGAGGCGGCTGCTGTCGGCCTCTCCCTCGCCGAGGCGGAGCAGGCGGGCCGCCGGGTGCGCGCGGTCGACGTCGAGTTCTCCTCGGTCGCGGGCGCCGGCCTGTACGCCGACGGCTACCGGGGCCGCGCCCGCATGGTCGTCGACCTCGACCGCGAGACCCTGCTCGGCGTGACCTTCGTCGGCCCCGGAGTGGGCGAACTGATCCACTCGGCGACCGTCGCCGTCGCCGGACAGGTGCCGCTGGGGCGGCTGTGGCACGCGGTGCCGTCGTATCCGACGATCAGCGAGGTCTGGCTACGGCTCCTGGAAGCGTTCCGCGACGGGAAGTAGCAGTAGGGCGGGCCCAGTTGGCGAGGGCGGTCAGAGGGGGAAGCCCAGCTCCTCGGCCGCCTCCGCCGGGGTCGGCTGACCCCACCGCTCCACCATGGCCGCGCTGGAGGACAGCGAGCGCAGCTCGGCGCGGTCGAGATAGAGCGTGCCGTCGAGATGGTCGGTCTCGTGCTGGACGATCCGGGCCGGCCACCCCGTGAACACCTCGTCCACCGGATGCCCGTACTCGTCCCGGCCCGTGAGCCGTACCGCCGCGGGCCGGGACACCACCGCCTGCCAGCCCGGCACGCTCAGACAGCCCTCGAAGAACGCGGCGCGCTCGGTGCCGACCGCCTCGTACGCCGGATTCACGATCACCCGGAACGGCAGCGGCACCCGCCCGCGCACCACTCGCACCTCCTCCGGCACCGGCGCCGGGTCCTCGATGACCGCGATCCGCAGCCCCACCCCGATCTGAGGGGCCGCCAGACCGACGCCCGGGGCATCGCGCATGGTCTCGCGCAGCGCCTCCACGAAGCGGGTCAGCAGCTCGGGGCCGAGCTGCCCGTCGAAGGGCACGGAAGCGCGTCGCAGCACCGGGTCTCCGGCGGCGACGATCGGCAACGGGCCGCCGACGGCCAGGAGTCGCTCGACATGGTCGGCAAGGGCGCTTGGGTCATGGGGAGTTGCCATGGCGCCAGGATGTCATGCACCTCTAGCAACCGACGTCCCCCTGTGTGACGTACGCCACTTGCGGGGCCGGGAACTCGACGGCCCGCCCATCCGACTACTGGACCGCCCCCACAGCTGTACGCCCGCACGGTCGCCTCCCCCCCCCGCTCACCGTCCCCAGCCCTCCGGAGAAGCCCGCCGATGTCCACCGCTCCCACGACCACGACGGACGAATCCCCGGACTCCCCGGATTCGCCGGACGCGTCGAAACCCTCCGCCGCGGCGAAACCGTCCGCAGCCGCCACGCTCCGCCCGCTCGTGCTGCGGCTGCACTTCTACGCGGGCGTGCTCGTCGCCCCGTTCCTGCTGGTCGCCGCTCTGACCGGCTTTCTGTACGCGGCCTCGTTCCAGGCCGAGAAGATCATCTACTCGGATCAGATGACCGTCTCCGTGGGCGACACCAAGCTGCCGATCTCCGAGCAGGTGGCCGCCGCCCGCGAGGTCCACCCCGAGGGCACCGTGACGGCCGTACGCCCCTCGCCCGAGGACGACGAGACGACGCGGGTGATGCTGTCCGGCGTGCCCGGTGTCGGGGAGACCCACACGCTCGCCGTGTTCGTCGACCCGTACACCGCGAAGGTGGAGGGCGCGCTCGAACAGTACGGGTCGACGGGCGCGCTGCCGGTGCGGACCTGGATCGACGAGTTCCACCGCGATCTGCACCTCGGCGAGAACGGCCGCCTCTACAGCGAACTCGCGGCGAGCTGGCTGTGGGTGATCGCGGGCGGCGGTCTGGTGCTGTGGTTCGCCCGCCGCCGTACGCAGCGCAAGATACGCGGCACCAGCGGTCGCCGCCGCACCCTCGGACTGCACGGCACCGTCGGCGTCTGGGCGGCGCTCGGCTTCATCTTCCTCTCCGCCACCGGCCTGACCTGGTCGGCCTACGCGGGCGCCAACATCGACGTCCTGCGCACCTCCCTCGGCCAGTCCACCCCTTCGGTTTCCTCCGCTGCGGGCGGCGAGCACGCGGGGCATGACGCGGCGGCCGGTTCCGGGAGCACCACCGAGCATGGTGTCGGCCTCGACAAGGTCCTCGCCGCGGCCCGCGCCGAGGGTCTGAGCGACCCCGTCGAGATCGTCCCGCCCGCCGACGAGTCCTCCGCGTACGTCGTCAAGCAGGTCCAGCGCAGCTGGCCCACCAAGCAGGACGCGGTCGCCGTGGACCCAACGTCCGGCGAGGTCCTCGACACCGTCCGGTTCGCGGACTACCCGGTGCTCGCGAAACTGACCCGCTGGGGCATCGACGCGCACACCGGCGTCCTGTTCGGGATCGTCAACCAGCTCGTGCTGATGGCCCTTGCGCTCTCCCTGGTCCTGCTCATCCTGTGGGGCTACCGCATGTGGTGGCTGCGCGGCCGCGCCTCCGCCTTCGGCCGCCCGATTCCGCGCGGCGCCTGGCAGCAGGTGCCCCCGCTGCTCCTCGTACCGCTGATGGCGGTCGTGGCCGTCGTGGGCTACTTCGTTCCGCTGTTGGGCATTCCGCTCGCCGCCTTCATCGCCGTGGACGTGATCCTGGGCGAGATCGACCACCGGCGCGGCAACCGGACGTACAAGGAACGGGCGGGCGCGAAGTAGGAGGCAGGAGGCAGGGAGTACGTACGAAACGGCCCGGTTCCCCTGCCTGGGGAGCCGGGCCGTGTGGTGCGGTCCGTCGTACGGGGAGTTACTCGAAGTCGCCCGCGAGGGCCGAGGCGAGCTTCATGTGCGGTGCCGCCTCCTCGTGGCGGCCCTGGCGCTGGAGGGTGCGCCCGAGCAGCAGCCGGGCGTACTGCTCCACCGGGTCGCGCTCGACGAGGACGAGCAACTCGGCCTCGGCGCGCAGCAGTTGGGCCGAGTGGTAGTAGGCGCGGGCCAGCAGCAGCCGGGGAGCGGTCTGCTCCGGCACCTCCTCGACCAGCCCGCCCAGCACCCGCGCCGCACTGGCGTAGTCCTTGGCGTCGAAGAACAGCTGCGCCCGCTCCCAGCGCTCCGCCGCCGTTCCGTGGTCGTAGTACGTGTCCGTCGTGGTCTTCACTCGTGCCTCCTTCGGAGGCGGTAACCGACCCGGGCGGTCAATCATTCCGCGGCTCGTTCCGCCGCTGGTCCGGCCATGGCGGCCAGCTCCGCGTTGGCCCGCTCGGTGATCAGCGACAGCACCCGGCCGGCGACGGTCAGGTCCTCGGCGGGGATGCCGGCGTAGACCCGTGCGGAGATGGGTGCGGTCTCGGCGCTGGTGGTGCGGTACAGCTCGCGTCCCGCGTCCGTGACCGTCAGAAGGGGCGATTCGGCCGTCAACAGCCGGCCCCCGACGAGTTCGTCGACGACCGCGTGCGCGTCGGCCTTGTCGATCTTCAGTGCGTCGACGACCTCGCCGACGAGATGCTCGCGGTTGACGGGCCCGTCTGCGACGACGGCGAGCCTGAGCGTCACCGACTGCTGGAAGGTGACGCCATGACGGGCCAGCACGTTTTCGAGGATCGCCCGCGCGGCGTAGTGGGCGAGGGCTATGACGCGCGGGTTGAGCACGGGCGCCGCGGTGGGTGTGGTCATGACTGCTCCTTCTCGGGGTCGGCGTGGAGCGGGGTGTCGAGCAGTAGTGCCAGGTCTCGGGCGAAGTCCCGGGTGCGCTCGCTGTCCAGGCCCCCGAGTGGCTCCAGCAACTGCTGAAGCAGGCCCTGTACGACCTTGATCGCGCGCCGGGTGACCTCGCTGCCCTCCTCGGTGAGGGCCAGCCGCACCGCGCGCGGGTCCTGCGGGTCCCGGGTGCGTTCGAGCAGGCCGGCGGTCTCCAGGGCGCGCGCGAGTTTCGACACGTACAGCGGTTCGAGGCCGGTGTGGTCGGCGAGTTGACGCTGGCTGGGGCGCAGACCGGCGCGCCGCATGCCGTGCAGCGAGGCGACGATCGAGTACTGCGCGTGGGTCAGCCCCAGGGGCGCGACCGCCCGGTCGACGGCCACACGCCACTTCGTCGACAGCCGCCAGACCAGATAGCCGGGGGTCGCGCCCTCAGGTGTCGTACTCATGATGGATAAAGTACATGGATACTATAGCCATGGCTATCAAAAATCCGCCGGAGGGGAGAGGCCCCCAATCCGCCGGAGCGGAGAGGGGCGCCTGGTGTTCGGAGACCTCAGGGAGCGATGCCGACGCCGTCGATCCGGCTCCAGGACTTCTCCTGGGCGGCGGTCATGGCAGGCCAGTTCAGGCCGCCCGGCCGGGGGGCGACCCGTGAGGCGTAGGGGGCCGGGTGGAAGTCCGGGGCGTAGTAGCAGCCGGTGCCGTATGTGCGGTCGAACGCCGGGCAGGATGCCGCGATCGTCCGCGGGGTGGGCTTCCTTCCGGTGCGCACCCACCTGTCGAGCGCTGTGATGGAGCCGGCGTATTCGGAGTCGCTCAGCTCGCTGTGCTCGCTCTCCCTGGTGAACGTCTGCACGAGGTACCGGCCCCGGTGGGCGCCTTCGAGGGTGGCGCGGTAGGCCGCCTCGTGCTCCACGAACGCCGTCGGATCGTCGATCGCGTGCATCGTCAGGACAGGGATCGACACTTTGCCGGTGAGGTCGCTGTCGTAGGACAGGTCGCGCACAGCGGTCGGATCGGCGGTGAACCGCTCGACGTCGGCGTTGAGCGCCTTGTCGTCGTGCGAACCGGAGTACCGCACGCCTTCGTTGCTGAACGGGTTGCGGCCGCCGAGACGATTGGTCACGATGTCGCGGAACGTGAACGTGGCGAACCGCAGATGCGACTCCAGGGTGCGCTCCGGGATCCCGCTCACGGCCAGGATGTCGTCGAGGTTGCGCTGCTGCGGCGCGGTCCGTTCCTGCGGGGCCGATGCGAAACCGGTGCACTCCTGGAGTCGGGCCCGCAGGCCGGTGGCTGTCATCGTGGACCCGGCACGCAGACCCTCCCACAGGGGGTACTGCGGCTCGGTCGGGCGAGGATGGTTGCGGCAGTAGTACTGGTAGACCACACGAAGATCGACGCGGTAGTCGTAGCCACGCGAACCGCCCGCCAGGACACCGTTGGTCAACAACGCACCGTCGTACCGGCCGTGCTTCGAGCCATATGTCTCGACCACCTTGGCGGCGACGTCCCCGCCCCAGGACTGCCCGTGCACATATGTCCGCTTCGGCGTGCCGAACTCCTTGACGAACAGGCGCCGCACGTTCTCGGTGTCCTCGGCGGCCGTCCTGGTGCCGTAGCCGCCGCGGCGATACGACGAACCGGCCCAGGCGTAGCCCTCCTTCACCATCACCGCCCATCGGTCCAGGTCACCGATGCTGCGCTCGGGGTCCGAGCCGTCGCCGAGGTCGGGTCCGCCGTGGGCGTGCACGACGAGCGAACCGTTCCACGTCCTGGGAACGGCGATGGCGTAGTACGCGCCGTTGGTGTCCTGGCCGGTGTAGCAGGTGGCCGTTTCCGTCAGACTCGCCGGGCAGGCAGCGGATACCGGACGGCCCGCGTCGGTGTCGGCGTGGGCGGACGGCACGCTCGTGAGGGCACCGACCACCACCCCGGCGAGGCAGGCGGCCAGCCCCGCGCGGCGCTGCGTGCCGGATCGCGACCCTCGAAGCAGTCGAGGCATGCGTGCGAACGTTCTCAACCTGTCCAAGGCGCGGCTCCTTGTCCTCGGGCGCACCGTTGCGCCGCGGGTTGGACCCTAAGGACGGGATGAGCCGAAAACCATGGCCTTGATCATTACGGTCATAGTGTTCGCACAGGCGCCGTGCTCAGCGGACGATCCTGGACGCTCGGCGCCGACGCTCCGTGTATTCGCTGGTCAGCGCACCCTTCCCCGCGGTTTCAGCGGGGTCGCGGGTAGTTCGGGGGCGGGGAGAGGGGCTCCGTCGTAGCCCTTCACCTCGCCGAAACGCGTCCCCTTCGCCCAGTCGTCGCGGGCCTGTGTGATCTCCGCCTGGGTGCGCCCCACGAAGTTCCACCACATACCACGTGATCGATGGTTCTGCCCAGGTCAGAGGTATCGAACACCCTCGGGCGTCAGCAAAGGGTCAGCATCGGACGCCGAGGAGACAACACCACATGGCAGCACGCACGCTCGCCCGCGGCATGGGCACCTTCTTCAAGGACTGCGAGCACTCTGAATCCCGTTGGTCGAAGTGCCCGCACGAGTACAAGATCCGGTACCGCAGCGCGGCGGGCAAGCAGACGGAGGAGTCCGGTTTCGGGACTCAGGACAAGGCGATCGCGCGTTTGTCGGAGGTCTACAGCCAGAAGAAGGCGGCGCCGCAGTCGCAGTCGAAGGCGGAGCGCATCCAGAAGTACGGGGGGCTGCGGTTCGAGGATTACGTCGAGGAGTGGAAGGCCGGGCAAAGGCACTTGGCTGCCTCGTCGCTACGACACCTCGACTCGCTGTTGGAGCATCATCTTTACCCGGCTCTCGGCAGTCGGCGGATGAACTCCTTCGACCACAAGGTGGTCGACGGCTTCATCCGCACGATGGAACGCAACGGCGCTGGTCTGGCCACCCAGTCCAACGCTTTCGACAAGCTGCGCACGGTGCTCCTCGACGCGCATCGGCTCGGAATCTTCTCCGACAACCCGTTGGAAGGCGTCAAACCGCCGCAGTACGACCCTGCTCGGGCGGTGATCCCGTCCCTTGAACAGTTGCGGTCGATACGAACCGCAGGTGACGACGCCTTCACACTGGTCATTGACTTGATGAGCGGCTGCGGCCTGCGCAACGGCGAGGCGTACGCGGTGAACCTGAACAACATCGTGGCCGATGACGTGTATCGGATCAGCGAGCAGGTCGTGCTGTCGACCCGGCAGTACGGGCCACTCAAGCACCGCAAGGTGGGGGAATACCGCGATGTGCCGTTGCCTGCTCGGATCAGGGAGACGATCCAGTGGTATGCCGAGACGCACGGCACGGTAGACGGCTACCTGCTGCGGCAGGCAACTGACCCTCGCAAGCCCTATCCGCATTGGGGAATGGACAATCAGTGGCGGCGGATCAGGGCATCGGGCAAGGTGGACATCCCGGAAGGGATGGTCCTGTATGGGAACCGCCACTTCTACGCGTCGAACTGCCTGAGTAACGGCATTCCAATCACGGACGTCGCTGAGTGGATGGGTCACAAGAGCGTTGATGTCACGTTCAAGATCTACCGGCATCTTCTGCCGGGGTCGATCGGCAAGGCTGCGGAAATTCTGAACATGGCACTCGCGGCCTGACGCGACAGGTGATTCCTGGCCGTGTCGGCGGCCAGGAATCCAACGTGGCGGAAATCAGCCGAGCTTCTGCTGTCGAGCCCAGGCGTACACATCGGCGATCTTGAACTGCAGCTTGGCGCTACGGCCGTTCCCGAACTTGTAGGGGATGAGCCCGAGTTTGGGTGCATCTCGGTACACCCAGGTGATCGACATGTTCAGATACTCGGCGGTCTGCTTGGCGTTCATGAACTCCGTTGGCATACAAGGTCCTCAAGATCACGTGGGTCGGGAGGCCTGAGCATCCGTTGCAGACTTCGGTTTGCCGAGGCAGCGGATCAAGTGATAGGGAAACGCCGCCCCACCAGCGAACCGCGACATCTCCAGCCACTTGACGATCTACAGGTGCTTCAGAGTCGCTCGCTGGGTAGGGAAAGTGCAGTCGCCGCAGCCGTGGAAGGGTGACCTGCGTGGTCTTGAATGACATTGCATCGGTGACATCACCAGAGGGACAGGGAACCGGTCAGCCTCTCGGGCGCTCGCCGATCTGGAACTGCGTCACTGCAGGCGGGCCCGCCTGCGAGGACCGCATCCGGGTCGCCCGCGACACCGGCCTGCGCAATCTGCCCCTGCACGACACCGCGCAGAACCGGATCCGGCTGGAGATCGTCTCCCTCGCACACCGGCCGCCGCCGCTGGCTGCGCTTCAGGGCCCGATGGCCCTGGACCGACGTCATCACTCACGCGATCGACAGGCTCCGCATCCTCCCGAACCCCGGCTGAACAACCACTTCGACCATCACGACAACCCGCACCACCACACCGGCGAAGTGGAACCCGGCGCCGACCCGACGCGAGAGCCGGGCCCTCAGCCTGCCCCAGCCCCGAAAAGACCCCACTGCACAGATACAAAGCCCCCGTCGGCAAGCTGACGGGGGCTCATGAACGATCGAGGCTAGGCCGACCACAGGTGCGGTGAGGGTGTTGAGATCGAATGCCACCAGCACAGAATGCCGTACAACTTGGTGTGATCCGTGGCAATTTGACGGTCGCCGTAGGTCCTACTTGATGGTGCCGGTCCAGTTCGGGTCTTCACCGAGGAAGCTGCCGCTCTCCAGCCAGGCTTTGTCCGAGCGGCTCATGGTGAACAGGACTTCCCTGCCGTCGCTCTTGGCGATGGAGTATTCGGAGGTGAACATCGCGGAGCGGCCGGAGAGGGAAGTCGCCCAGGATCGGAATGATGTGGTTCCAGATGCGGCTTCGCATCGGACCCTCCGCCGAGGGCTTGTCCGTGCGGCTCGGCCACCAGTGGTCGACGATGTAGTCGGTGAGAGAGATCTCGCCTTCGCGCGGGTCGACGAACTCGCCACGTTTGGTGTCGGTCTTCGCGGTGGCGAGCCACTGTTTGGCGTCCTCGCTGGTCTCGAACGAGCGATCCTGGACTCCGGGAACCCCCTTGACTCGATAGCGCTTGCCTTTCCCGTAAAGGGTGGTTCGCTCCCGCTTGCCGGTTCGTTTATCAGGCCGCTTCTCGAGCCAGCGGTCTTCTATGTATCCGGCCAATGCGAGGTCCTCCGGGTGGTGCGTCGGTCACGAGCTGGTTGTTCGTAACGCAGTCCGCAGCAGGTTCTTATCCCTGTTGCGGAAGTTTCTTTTGCAGGAGATTCGGTCTGGGGCGGGGTGCTATCTATTTGGTTGCCCGTGAGCGGCGTTGCGGCATCTGCGCCAGGGGATTGAGGGCGGGGTTGGAGCGAGAGTCTGCCCGTTCCTGAGCACGCACCCAGGTGTCAAGGGCAGTGATGCGGTACATCACACGCCGGCCCATGCGGAAGCTCGGAGGTCCTTGTCGGCGATGACGCCAGACATAAAGGGTGTTGGGGGAGATGCCCAGATACTCGGAGGCCTTCGGGAGGGTCAAGAAGGCAGTTTCGGTTGCTTGGCTCGGCTGCGACACGGCTGTACTCCTGTCGTGGTGAGGGTGACGACAGGATGAGAATCCGGAGAAAGAGCGGCTTGGTCGGGCCGGGAATTTCGGCTATCTGCGACCTTCGCGACGGTCGGGTTGTCGAGGGGGAGGGACACGTCATGTCCCCTGCGGGACACCATCGCGACGGTGATATCACCAGAGGGATAGGGAGTTGGGCGGCTTGTGCCCCATGGTGGTCATCCGCCACGTGCCGGGGTTTTTCCGGATCTCCAGGTTGCCCTGCGGGGCTGCCTGGTGAGGTCGGCGAGCGATCCGTTCGCTTATGGGAGATCGCGTTGACGCCCTAGCTCCTGCCCATCGAGAGGTTCCAGCTATGTCTCGCCCGCTCGAAGAATTGCCCTACGCGTTCACCGTCCCGCCTCTGGTCGAAGCGGTGCCTGCAGCACGGGACCGCGTTGCGGACCGCGCTCGGCGGCTTGGGCTGAGTCTGGGCGAGGAACTGATCCACGACTTGAAGCTGCTCACAGGGGAACTGGTCGCGAACTCGGTGACGCACACGAAGGCCGCGTGCGTGGTGTGCGTACGGTGCGTCGCAGAGCGGATCCGCGTGGAAGTCACTGATGCCGATCCCACCTCCGTGACTCCGGCACAGGCGCTGCCCACGGACGAGCATGGGCGCGGCCTGTTCCTCGTCGCCGCATTGGCGACGGAGTGGGGGTCGAACCCCTGCACAGCGGGGAAGACCACTTGGTTCGAACTGGCAATCCCCACTCATACGGAGCGCCCCGCAACCTTGACGTCCTCGAAGGGTGACGTGCCTGCAGAGAGGTCGATCGTCACCTGTGCCGGCAGCGCCCACCTGGCCGGCGCGGAAGCTGTACCGACAGCCGATGTACATCCGCGAGTTGAACATCAAGCGGCCTGAGCGGCTTACGGACAGGCCGCTTCTGGCGGAGCCACCTGAAACGACCGCTCACCCGGATGGCCCGCTGTTGGTGGACAGCGTTCCGGTCCGGTCGAAGAAACCGCGTGCATGCTGCGTAGGAAATACGGATAGTGGCTGCGTGGATCCGGTTGCCGCGGCGCGCGCTGTTGTAGAGGAACGTCATCCTGCCGCTCGGGCTGCGTTCCTCGGGGGCTGTGTGATCACGGAGCGCCGCACGATGACGTCTGATCTCGACATCGTGGTGCTGTTGCACGGAGCCCCGGCTCCTTACCGGGAGAGCATTCAGCATGGGGACTGGCCGGTCGAGCTGTTCGTGCATACCGAGGAGACGTGGCACACCTTCGTGGAGCGGGAGGTGCGGAAGCGCCGGTCGCCCCTGCTGTGGATGTGCGTGGACGGACTGCTGCTCCTTGACAGGGACGGTGCCGGTGAGCGCCTCGCGGCCGAGGCCCGGAAGCGGGCCGCTGCGGGGCCACCCGCTGCGACTGTCGAGGAGCTTGAGGACTACCGCTATGCGATCACGGATCTTCTAGACGATCTTGCTGGAAGCCCCGATCCGGGTGAGCGTCTGTTCATCGCCACGGAACTGGCGCGGCGGACCGGTGAGCTGGCGTTGGCGCATGCCGGCGCGTGGAGGGGCGGCGGAAAGTGGCTAGCCCGGCGTCTGGTGATCTCCGCGCCGGGGCTCGACGGGCGCCTGCATGACGCAGTCCGTGAGGCATTGGACGGACGGTCTGGGGCCCTTGTCGACGTGGTGGACGAGGTCTTGGCCCAGGTAGGTGGGCGCCTGTGGGCCGGGTATCGGCGCAGCGGAACGGCCTGACTGATCCTGCCCCTGGACGACTTCGACTGTCAGAACGTCCAGCCGCGACGGTCGGCCAGCCATCGCAGAGTGACCTCGCCGCACCAGGTCTGGCGCTGGCGAATGTACGGGGACCAGTCTGCCGGGGGTTGTGCGCCGGAGACCAGGAAGAAGCCCGAGAGAGCGGCCAGGGCCGCATCGAGCTGCTCACCGTCGACTCCTCGGGCCGTGGGATGATTCGCGAACAGGAGGGTGGCGTCGTGCCCATCGGCGTGTGCTGTGGCCAGGAGGAGCACGAGGTCGAACCAACTCGCCCCGAGGCACGGTCAGTTCCAGTCACAGATCCACGCGGATCCGTTTGTGTCGAGCAGAACGTTGTCCTGGCGCAGGTCGTGGTGGAGGACTGCATCGCCGGCCACGGCCTGTCGCCATTGGGTTTCGAGCTCAGCCAATGTTTCCAGCCAGTTGGTCGGCACCCATGTCGGCAGGGCTTTCGTACTGGAAGCACCGCCGACGAGGCCGCGCCAGTCGGCGAAGTCGCTGTCGTCACCGATTGGTTCGAGGCCGACCTGCTGGAGTGCCTCGGATGGCGTGGAGAGTGCTTCGGCCGTGACCGTCCAGGCGTCGAGCGTCGCTGCAAGGTCGACAGGGTTCCACGGCGCACTGGGCATGCGGCCGTCCTTGACAGCATCGAATCCCAGGACGATCCACCCGTCTGCCTGGTCTTCGATCCACCGTAGACGGGGCGTCGGCACCTCTGCGGGGAGCGCCTGGTTGATCAGTGCCTCCCGCCGGTAGCAGTCGGCGATCACGGTGTTCTCCAGGGCGTCGACCGCCTTGACGAACTCGGGCCCGTTGGCGCCATGGAGCACGGCGGCGAAGCCGCTGGTGAACCCGCTTCCGGCACTCGGCCCGGCGTCCACCACGCCGCCCAGGTGCCGAGAGACAAGCCGACGGACATCCTGTGGCAGGTCGGCCCAGCGCGGGCGTACGGCTGTGGAGCTGTACTGAAGGCGCGGGGTGATCGTGTTCGACATTTCCTCAGCGTGAGGGAATTGCCGTCTCTGACGCCACCGAGTTCTGGCATCCGGCCCTGCCGATCCACCCGGTGGGGGCCCACCAGGTGGACGATCTCCAAGGCAGGCAGCGGAGGCTGCAGACAGACCCGTGGAGAGATCAGGAGGCCTCTTTGGGACGTCTTCTTGCCGAGCGTCGGTGGGGTATTCCGCCGCCGGTCCCGCTCAAGGGCAGGAGGGATTCCAGTGGCGCTCCGCTGTTCCAGGAGCCGAACAAGTTGCGGTTGAGAGCTACGATTTGATGCTTGACCGCGAGGTCTCGTGCAGCTTTTCCGTACTCGCAGGTGGCAACGAACAGGGCGACGTCCGCGTGGTGTTCGTTGAAGGCCATGCCGACGAACTTCTGCATGTCGCCACTGGGAACCGTGCGGTGGGGCGCGTAGTGCTTGACCTGTACGACCAAGCGCCGCCCGTCGGGCATGTTACCGAGGATGTCTGCGGCAAGGTCTCCTGAGCCGCCTACCACAGCGACATCGGTGCAGCCGTCTCGGCGGCACAACTCGGCCACGTAATGTTCGAAGTCCTGCCAGGTCATGGCGTCGATGGTGGTCATGGAGCGTTCCAGCTCCATACGCCGGTCCTGTTCGCGCCACGTGCGGTCGCCGGCGCTCTCCCGGGCGTGCGCCTTCCACAGAAGCCAGGCGGCGATACCCACGGTGCCCGTTCCGACGATGCCCAACAGGAGCCACGGCGACTGCCACAGGACGAAGAGCACGGCTGCGATCCCGGCCGCCGCCAAGCCTGTCCGTTGGCGTAGTTCTCGCTGCCGTTGCGCCTTGGTGCGGCGTCCCTTCCGCTTGGGCATCGGAATCCCTCCCCCTTGTTGTAAATCTGGTGGGCAGTGTGGAAGTGCGGGGCGGAAATGCCAAGTAGGCGTTTCTGGCCAGCGTGGAGTGGTGCTGTGTTCGGTTCGCCGGTCAGCTGCTTGTGCTCGGTGGACGAGGAACTGCCTTCGGCCTCGATCGACAACGGAGCACGAGTACAGTCGGCCGACTTGGCGCTCAACCCCGCCTCGCAACCTGGTCGCGCTTCTGGCTGCGCCTCAACTGGGCCTCGCCATAGGCAGAATGGCGCCATGGACGATGGACTCACCGCACTGCTTGGCGCCGCCGTAGGCTCACTTGCCATCCTCGGCTCCGCGATGGTCACCGGGCGCGCGGCGGCGCGCTCGCAGTTCGGCCAGTGGCGCCGGCAGCACCGCCGTGGACGCCTACGCGAACTACCTGGGCACCGTGTACGACCGCGATGTCGCCCTGGACGCGGTGCGCGACGCGCTGCGGGCGGACCGGCCGGACCTGCGGGACGTCGACGAGAAGATGGAGCGCTTCGCCACTCAGGTCCGCGGCGTCCACCGGGTCGCCGAGTTCGTCATCATCGAGGGTCCGCCTTCCGTGGTGGAGGCGGACCTACGGTGTGGTCCGCGCGGCCGACGACCTCGCCGAGGTCATGCGACGGATGGTGCGTGATGCCCACGCGGAAGACACCTCCCGCAAGGCCGCGGACACCGCGCTCGCCGCCGAGCGGGAGCACCTGCTGTACCAGGTTGTGAAGGGTTTCCGAGCGGCGGCCACCGATGTCCTCGGCGACAGCCGGATACGCGTCTACCAGTCGCACTCCTAGGCGCACCGGCTTCTCATCATGGGCGCCTGGCTGGCGGAGCGAGTTCCAGGATGTCTGAACGAAGTTGCCCGCAGGCAGCCGCCGACTCCCGGCCGGCAGACAAGTGGTGGGAGACCGTCCAGCCGTTCAAGCCATGGGAGAGAGCAGTGATGAATGCTTCTTCTCGCGGGCTTGGGCGCAGGGGGCTGCCGTGTACCGGGTTGAAACTGGAGAGCCGCAACAGGAGAAAGCGTCCGGCGTAGGGAGCGAGCAGATCGATCAGCGCCGCTTCATCCTCGGGTCGCGTGTTGTGCTCGCAAAGAACGTAGTTCAGCCGCACCGGGCGCATCTCAGCCACGGCCGCCCACAGAGGCAAGACGGTGGAAGGGTCGTCCGCGCGTGGGATGACTACCCTGCGCTGAGCAGCATCGGCACCGTGCAGCGAGAACATGAAGCGCCCCGGGGGCCAAGCCTTGGGCTTCAGGAGATTACGCACCCAAGCCTGCGGCGCGATGCTGGTCACCTTCACCTCCCGAGCCAACTCCCGACCGACGATCGTTCTCGCGGCGGCGGTCACGTGAGTCCAGTTTGCGGCGGCATCCCCGACCCCGGCGAAATCGACCCAGGCGAGGGGGCCTTGCTGAGTGCGCACCTCGTCATCCAACTGCTCCACCGCAGAGGTGATCTCTTCCGCCTGTAGATTTCGAACGAAGGGCGTGCGGGCGAAGGTAGTGGCGCAGTGTGTGCAGCCGTACCTGCATCCCGCTTGGGCCGACATGCACACTGAATAGGCTTGGTGCTCTCCCTCCCAGAGTTGTACGGCTTCGAAGGTAGCCCTGTCTGACGTCTTGAACACGTATTTGATGCTGCGGTCGGGCGGTTCCGATTTCAGGGTTGAGATTACCTCAACCAAATTCCCGGGCGCGGATATTCCTTCCATCGTGAGGGCTCCTTCCGCTGAGTCGCTCGCGCAGGGTCGGTGGTGGAAAGTCGGGACGAGAGTTCGCGCCCGGTGTTCACATTTGCCGATCATTCATGAGTGCGTGGGCCCGTGGTTACGAAAGTAGGATCGGTGTAAACCTAGGGAATGGTGAATTCCGAGTCGCACAGATTGCCGTCACATTCGAGAGCGTTCTTCCCCCTGGAGGAGGCGAATCCGTGCGAGGATCTGACCAGCGCAGCGTAGAGCTTGATTGCATCTGCCAAAAATCACTCCCGTGATATCTCCCGAGAATTTCCTGGCGAAAGGTCTGCAGGTCCGCTGGCATGGTGGGACCTGTGGCGAGGATGGTGTGTGGCCATCCTGGATGGCTGGCATGTCGCGGCCCTGGGGGGCGGGGCGTCCTGGTCAGAGGGATGCGGCCGAGGGCCGGGCAACTCGTCAGGGGCGCCCGGACTGTTTCCGTGACGACGGCGTGGAGCGACGGCTCGTGAAGATCCTTGACGGTGGTGGGCCCTTGCCGTGGCTGTACGTCAATCCGGCAGATCCGGCGCGGCAAAGGGGACGGGACGGGTGCCAGAAGATGGCCGGTTGGTGGCAGGCTGCCTCGTTCGCGTGATCTTGCTGTCGTATCCCCGCCTGCCCCGCTATGCTCAACACCAATGCGTTGAAGGAGACAAGTAGCTGCGGGATCACGCAAGCAGAGAGAGTCGCCGGTAGCTGGGAAGGCGGCCTTGCACCCCGAAGTGAAGACCCTCCTGAGCGCGGGGAGGAACGGCCTGTGGAAGGCCTAATGCCCCGCCGGCTGGCCCCCGTCATCGGGCATGAATGAGGCCGTGGCTCTTTGAGCTGCGGTAAAGGCGCGGTGGCACCGCGAGTACCCTTCTCGTCCGCGCCCCCAAGGGATCATGACGACGCCCCTTGGAGGGCTGCGATGATCCGCACGACTAGCCGTGTACTGGTGTCCGACCTGCGAGAGCATGTCGGACAGACCGTTTCCGTATCGGGCTGGGTGAACACGCTCCGCCTGCAGCGCAAAATGCAATTCGTCGTTGTGCGCGACCACACCGGCATGGTTCAGGTAACCCACAAACGCGGCGGCGAAGGCGACGAGGTCGAGGCCGCACTGGAGGGGCTGACACCTGAGTCCGCGGTCCGGATCACCGGTCGCGTGGTGGACAACCCGATCGTGAAACTCGCTGGCCTGGAGATCCTCCCGGAATCAGTCGAGGTTCTGAACCGGGCAGAGACACCACTACCCATCGACGACCAGACCGGACTCGAACATCGCCTGGACTGGCGGTTCCTGGACGTACGACGCCGGCCCCAGGCGCAACTGCTGTTCGCTGTGCAGACCACGTTTGAGCAAGGGATGCGCGAGTACGCCTATCGGCAGGGGTGCACCGAGATGCACACCCCGAAGCTGATGGGCACCGCCTCGGAGTCCGGCGCCGAGGTGTTCAAGCTCGGCTACTTCGACCGCTCCGCCTACCTGGCTCAGTCGCCTCAGTTCTTCAAGCAGATGGCGATCTCGGCCGGTATCGACAAGGTCTTCGAGATCGGGCCCGTCTTCCGCGCCGAGCCGTCGTTCACCTCCCGGCACGCCACCGAATTCACTGGCGTGGACGTGGAGTTGGCGTGGATCGACGGGGTCGAGGACGTGATGGTGTTCGAGGAGCAGATGCTTGCCCATGCCATCGCCAAGGTCGCCGACGCACACGGTGAGGCGATCCAGGAGACGTTCGGTGTTGAGGTCACGGTGCCGACGAAGCCGTTCCCGCGGATCACGATGGCTGAGACACAGGAGATCCTTCGGTCCAAGGGCTGGGACCCGGCGGGAGTGAAGGAGGACCTGGACCCGGAGGGCGAGCGCGGGATCGCAGCGCACATCAAAGAGCAGACCGGCCACGAGTGGGTGTTCATTACCCACTATCCGACAAGTATCCGGCCCTTCTACCACATGCGGCCGGCGGACGACCCGGGTGTGACGCTCAGCTTCGACCTGCTGTGGAAGGGCCTGGAGGTCACGACCGGAGCGCAGCGCGAGCACCGCTACGACGTGCTCCTGAAGCAGGCTGCGGAGAAGGGCATGGGCACCGAGTTGCTGCAGGACTACCTGAACGCGTTCCGGTACGGGTGCCCGCCGCACGGCGGTCTGGGCATGGGGCTCGGGCGGGTCCTGATGGTGATGCTCGGCCTTGAGTCGATCCGGGAGGCCACCTTCCTGTTCCGTGGTCCTAACCGGCTCACCCCGTAGTCACCGCCAAAGGGCCGGGGGGGGGGGGGGGGGGGGCGCGGGGGGTGGGCGGCGCCGCCG